>NZ_JBAPPI010000524.1:0-9634 GCF_049280035.1 Mycobacterium sp.
GCGTGGCGGCGCGTCTCGGGAGTTCGGTCTCGGTGCACTGCAGGTGTGGCAGGCGTTGACCGAAGCCGTCTCCAAGCACCCGGCAAACCCCGAGGTCACGTTGGTTTTCACCGATTTGGTGGGTTTCTCGACGTGGTCGTTGCAAGCCGGTGACGACGCGACGCTCAAGCTTTTGCGGCGGGTGGCGAGGGCGGTGGAACCGCCGCTGCTGGATGCCGGCGGGAACATCGTCAAGCGGATGGGCGACGGCATCATGGCGGTGTTCGCCGACCCACTGGTCGCCGTCGGCGCGGTACTTACCGCCAAGCGGGCATTGAAGTCGGTCGACGTCGACGGCTACCAACCGCGAATGCGGGTTGGTATTCACACCGGGCGCCCGCAGCGCCTGGCCTCCGACTGGCTCGGCGTCGACGTCAACGTCGCCGCCCGGGTGATGGAGCGCGCCACCCGGGGAGGAGTAATGGTGTCGGGCGTCACACTGGACGCGCTTTCGCAGGCGGATTTGGAGGCGCTGGGTGTCACGGCCAAGCGGGTACACCGACCGGTCTTCGCAGGTAAAACACCCGGACTGCCGGCCGATTTGGCCATTTATCGGCTCAAGGCTGCCGCCGAAACTGTCAGGGATTTGACAGGTTCGGGTGCTGCAGACGACGAAGATCCGCAGGCATAGTAGATAGCAATGATTTTTGGCCTATTGTCGCGGCTGGCGCGCGTCCGCATCACGCTGGGCTACGCGCTCGCTTTGACGTCTGTCAGCGTCGCGCTCGTGGAGCTCGGTCCGCGGGCGCGTGCGCACGTCATCGCCCTGGCCAGCACCAACCTGCACAACCTGGCGCACGGTCATCTGGCGACCCTGTTCGGCAGCGCATTCGTCACCGATGCCGGCCCGATCTGGTTCTGGTTACCCTGCTTAGTTTGTTTGCTCGCCCTCGCCGAGCTGATCTGGCGCAGTGGTCGATTGGCCCTGGTGTTCGTCACCGGCCATGTCGGTGCGACGCTGCTGGTCGCCGCGGGGCTGACCGCGGCAGTCGAACTCGGCTGGTTGCCGCTGTCGATCTCACGTGCCAGTGATGTCGGTGTGAGCTACGGCGCCGTGGCGGTGCTGGGCGCGCTGACCTCCGCCGTCCCACGCAGGTGGCGGCCGGCCTGGATAGGTTGGTGGCTCCCTGTCGGCATCGCGTCCGCGGCGTTGGGCGACGACTTCACCGCCGTAGGGCACTTCGTGGCCTTGGTGCTGGGCATGCTGGTCTCCACCCGGTTGGTTGGCCCGGCGCAGTGGACCTGGCTGCGGTACGCCTTGCTGGGGGTTGGTGCGAGCTTTGGATTCCTGATGATGGCGCACGGAGAGCGGACGACGCTGATCGTAGGCGCCGTCGGCCTATTGGGTGCGCTAGCGGCGGTGGGGATTGCCCGCTCGCGCGCGGTGCGCCGTCAACTGCCGGTGGCCGCGTTGGCGGCTCCGGAGCCGGTACTCAACGCCTGACAAGAGGCTGACGGCTTCCGATCGTCAGTGACGGGACCACATATGATCGGCACTTGCGCGTCACGCCGTGCCGCGAATCCCCAGAAGCACAGCAAGGAGAGTGTCGCCGCGTGGGTGACCAACCCGTCGACCTGTCGCTGGAGGCGTTGACCGCAGCGGTCGACGCAGCCCGGCAAGCCTTCGCAAGCGCGGCCGACCTCGACGCACTGGCACGTGCCAAGACCGAGCACCTTGGTGATCGCTCGCCGCTGGCGCTGGCCCGCCAAGCGTTGGCCTCGTTGCCCAAGACCGATCGTGCTGACGCCGGTCGTCTTGTGAACAGCTCCCGCGGCGACGTTCAACGCAGCTACGACGAACGACTGGCGGTGTTGCGCGCTGAGCGGGATGCCGCCGTGTTGATCGCCGAGCGCATCGACGTGACCTTGCCGTCGACCCGCCAGCCGACCGGTGCGCGGCATCCGATCACAATTCTGGCCGAGCACGTCGCCGACACCTTCATAGCGATGGGTTGGGAACTGACCGAGGGGCCGGAGGTCGAGACCGAACAGTTCAACTTCGATGCGCTCAACTTCCAGCCCGACCACCCGGCGCGCAGCGAACAGGACACCTTCTATATCGCTCCGGACGGCTCCCGACAGTTGCTGCGCACCCACACGTCGCCGGTGCAGGTGCGCACTCTGCTCGAGCGTGAGCTCCCGGTCTATATCGTCTCAATCGGCCGCACATTCCGCACCGACGAACTGGACGCCACTCACACGCCGGTCTTCCATCAGGTGGAGGGGCTGGCGGTGGATCGCGGTCTGTCGATGGCCCACCTGCGCGGAACACTCGACGCGTTCGCCCGGGCCGAGTTCGGACCGCAGGCGCGCACCAGGATTCGTCCGCACTTCTTCCCCTTCACCGAGCCATCCGCGGAAGTCGATGTGTGGTTCGAGAAGAAGAGGGGTGGCGCCGGCTGGGTTGAGTGGGGCGGCTGTGGAATGGTGAACCCGAATGTGTTGCGCGCCGTTGGAGTTGACGCACAACTGTATTCCGGCTTTGCATTCGGGATGGGGCTGGAACGCACTCTGCAGTTCCGCAACGGTATCCCTGACATGCGTGACATGGTCGAGGGCGACGTCCGGTTCTCGCTGCCGTTCGGGGTGGATGCCTGATGCGCGTCCCTTATAGCTGGCTACGCGACGTCGTCGCAGTCGGCGCCCCGGGCTGGGATGTGCCGCCCGACGATCTCGAACAGACGCTGCTGCGCATCGGGCATGAGGTCGAAGATGTAATCACGCTCGGCCCGGTCAGCGGACCACTAACCGTTGGACGGGTAACCGACATCGAAGAACTCACCGAGTTCAACAAGCCAATTCGCGCCTGCAAAGTCGACGTCGGTGAACGCGAGCCACGCGAAATCGTCTGCGGTGCAACTAACTTCGCCACCGGCGATCTTGTGGTGGTGGCGCTGCCCGGAACCACGCTGGCCGGGGGCTTCACGATCACCCACCGAAAGACCTACGGTCGCGACTCCGACGGCATGATTTGCTCGGCGGCCGAACTCGGTTTGACCACAGACCATTCCGGCATCCTGGTGCTGCCGCCCGGGACCGCTGAGCCCGGCGCGGGCGGTGTCGAGGTGCTGGGCTTGGACGACGTGGTCTTTCACCTGGCCATCACCCCGGATCGGGGTTACTGCATGTCGGTTCGCGGTTTGGCCCGAGAGATCGCCTGCGCCTACGACCTCGACTTTATAGACCCGGCCTCCAGCGCTGTAGTGCCCCCGCTGCCCCGCGAGGCGGACGCCTGGCCGTTGACGGTGCAGCCGGAGACCGGCGTGCGCCGGTTCGCGCTGCGCCCGGTGACCGGGATCGATCCGACCGCGGTGTCGCCGTGGTGGCTGCAGCGCCGGCTGTTGCTCGCGGGTATCCGGGCGATCTCGCCGGCCGTCGACGTGACGAATTACGTGATGCTGGAGTTGGGCCACCCGATGCACGCGCACGATCTCAAACGGATCACCGGCGGCTTCGCGGTGCGGTTCGCCCGGTCCGGCGAAACCGTGGTCACCCTCGACGACATCGAGCGCCGGCTCAACCCGGCCGACGTCCTGATCGTCGACGACGTCGCGACCGCGGCGATCGGCGGAGTGATGGGGTCGGGCAGCACCGAGATGCGCGACGACTCCACCGACGTCCTGCTGGAGGCCGCGGTGTGGGATCCGGCGGCGGTGTCTCGCACCGCACGGCGGCTGCACGTGCCCAGTGAGGCCGCCCGTCGCTATGAGCGCGAGGTGGACCCGGCCATCTCGGTGGTGGCGCTGGATCGCTGCGCCGGATTGCTCGCCGATATCGCCGGCGGCCAGGTGTCTGAGACGCTTACCGACTGGCGCGGCGATCCGCCACGCGACGACTGGTCGCTGCCGCCGATCCCGATTGCGGCCGACCTGGCGGACCGCACGGCCGGGGTGAGCTATCGGCCAGGCACGACAGCCAGGCGGCTCACCCAGATCGGCGCCGCAGTGACCGGCGACGGCGAAGCCCTGACCGTAATTCCGCCCAGCTGGCGGCCTGACCTGCTGCAGCCTGCCGACCTGGTCGAGGAGGTGCTGCGGCTGGAGGGGCTGGAGCTGATCCCGTCGGTGCTGCCGTCGGCGCCGGCCGGGCGCGGGCTGTCGGCCAACCAACGGCGCCGTCGCGCGATCGGCAAGTCGCTGGCGCTGTCGGGCTACGTGGAGGTTTTGCCGACGCCGTTTCTGCCGGCCGGCGTTTTCGACACCTGGGGCCTGCCCGCCGACGACCAACGGCGGCACACCACCCAGGTGCTCAACCCGTTGGAGGCCGACCGGCCGCATTTGGCCACCACGCTGCTGCCGGGACTCTTGGAGGCGTTGGCGCGCAACGTGTCCCGCGGCATCGTCGACGTCGCGCTGTACGCCATCGCGCAGGTGGTGCAGCCGACCGAGCAGACCAAGAGCGTCGGGCTCATCCCAGTGGACCGACGTCCCACCGACGAGGAAATCGCCCAACTCGACGCCTCGCTGCCGCGCCAACCGCAGCATGTCGCCGCGGTGTTGACCGGGCTGCGGGAGCCGCGCGGCCCGTGGGGCGAGGGCCGCCGCGTGGAAGCGGCCGATGCGTTCGAGGCGGTCCGGATCATCGCCCGCGCCAGCGGAATTGAGGTGGTGCTGCGGCCCGCCCAATGTCTGCCATGGCATCCGGGCCGCTGTGCCGAAGTGCTGGTGGTGCGGGACGACGACGAGCACGTCATCGGCCATGCAGGGCAGCTGCACCCCGCGGTGATCGAGCGCTCCGGCCTGCCAAAGGGCACCTGCGCGGTCGAACTAAACATCGATGCCATGCCCATTGTCGAGGCGTTGCCGGCGCCGCGGGTTTCGCCGTTTCCTGCCGTGTTCCAAGACGTCAGCCTTGTGGTGGACGCCGACGTCGCCGCGCAGGCGGTCGAAGACGCGGTCCGCGACGGTGCGGGCGAGCTGCTGGAGGATGTCTGGCTATTCGATGTCTACACCGGCCCGCAGGTCGGGGAGAATCGTAAGTCGCTGACGTTCGCGCTGCGGTTCCGCGCGGCTGATCGCACACTCACCGAAGACGAGGCCAGTGCGGCCCGAGACGAGGCGGTCCGCTGTGCCGCCGAGCGGGTTGGCGCGGTGCTGCGGGGCTGAATTCCCCGCGTAGAAAACCGTCAGCGACGCGCGTAAATCTCCGACCCCTCAGCGCTCCGAGTACTCGACCCAAAAGATAAGTAGTCGACTACGCATGTGGTGGGCGGCCCCGGCACCAAGACTTTGTGGCGAAGGTACTGCATCGATGACCTCCGGGAGGCCACCATGACCATCGATACTGTCCCAACCAGCACCTGCCCGAACTTCTTCGAGGCGGGGCTGCCGTCGATTGCCTACGACCACCTGCGCAACCCCGATGAGGCGCACCGCATCATCGGCCAGGCCCGCCAACAGGCGCCGCTAGCGATGGGGCCGCACGGCCCGCAGGTATTGAGCCAGGAGCTGGTCCGCACTGTGCTTCGGGACTCGCGATTTGTCACCGCTCACGGGCTAGGACTGGACCTCCAGGGCATTACTTCAGGACCGCTGTGGGACCGGGCAACCCAGAATATTCTGGGCCTTGACGGCGACCAGCATCGCAGGCTGCGCCGACTCGTCTCGAAAGCATTCGCACCCCGCGGCGCCGAACGGCTGCGCACCCTGATCGTCGAAGTCATCACCGAGCTGGTTGACCCGGTTACCGCCGTGGGGCACTGCGACGTGGTCGCCGACATAGCGGGGCGATACCCGACGCAGATCATCTGTGCACTGTTGGGTGCACCCCGGCAGCACTGGCAGCTGTTCTGCGACTGGACCGATGACATCAAGAAGCTCTTCGACTGGAACGTCGCCAATGACGGGCCGGCCATCGTGAAGGCGTGGGATCAACTCGATGCCTACGTCGAGGGCATGCTCACCCGCCGCCGCCGAAACCTCACTGACGATTTGATTTCGGACATGATCCGCGCCGAGGACCACGGCGACCGCCTCACCCACAGCGAACTACTCATGTTGGCCGCCACATTGCTGACCGCGGGCACCGATACCACCCGCAACCAGTTGGCCGCAGCGGTACAGGTCCTGTGCGAACACCCCCGCCAATGGGCGTTGCTCGGCAAGCATCCCGAACTGGCCCCCAACGCCGTTCATGAGCTCATGCGCTATTACCCAAGTGTTTTCGGTACGATCCGCGAGGCCGCCGAAGACGTCCAACTTGCAGGGGTCACTATTCCCGCCGGCATCCTCGTGCTCGCCAACACGGCGTCGGCCAACCGTGACCCGGCCGTCTATGACGACCCCGACCGCCTCGACATCACCCGTGACGGGCTGGCGGCCTTGCTCACCTTCGGCGGCGGCGTGCACTACTGCCTGGGCGCTCATCTAGCCAGAATCGAACTCACCGAAGCCCTTCGCGTCATCACCCAACGCATGCCCAACCCCCGCCGAACCGGCCCCGCGCCCTGGAAAGCCATCACCGGAATCACCGGCCCGACAACCCTGCCCATCGAATTCGACGCCGGACACTGATCGTCGCCAACCAACCGTCTTGCGGAGATGCTTGCGGTAGCGCAGGGCCGCCTTGGTATTAACTTGCAAACACCTGCATAACCATGCAAAACTGGCTGGATGACCCAGGGGATACGCGTGGCGGTGGCCGGGGCCAGCGGCTACGCGGGCGGCGAGATCCTGCGGCTGCTGCTCGGGCACCCGGCCTACCACGACGGGCGGCTGACGATCGGCGCGGTGACCGCCGCCACCAGCGCAGGCAGCACCCTGGCTGACCACCATCCGCACCTGTTACCGCTGGCTGGGCGGGTACTCGAGCCCACCGAAGTCGACGTATTGGAAGGCCATGATGTGGTTTTCCTCGCGCTTCCACACGGCCACTCGGCCACGTTGGCGCAACAGCTCAGCCCCCAGACGCTGGTGGTGGACTGTGGTGCGGATTTCCGGCTGACCGACCCGAACGCATGGGAGCGCTTCTACGGCTCCCAACACGCCGGCAACTGGCCGTACGGGCTACCGGAGCTGCCCGGGGGTCGGGAATCGCTGCGCGATGCCCGACGCATCGCGGTACCGGGCTGCTATCCCACCGCCGCGCTGTTGGCGCTTTTCCCCGCGGTGGCCGCCGACCTCATCGACCCCGCCGTCACCGTCGTCGCGGTCAGCGGCACCTCTGGCGCCGGCCGCGCCGCGACGACCGACCTGCTCGCTTCGGAGGTCATCGGTTCGGCGCGGGCTTACAACATCGCCGGCGCGCACCGGCATACTCCCGAAATCGTCCAAGGGCTGAAGCACGTCACCGACCGGGACGTCACCGTGTCGTTCACACCGGTGCTCATCCCCACCTCGCGCGGCATCCTGGCGACCTGCACTGCACGCACCCAGTCACCGCTGTCGCAGCTGCGCGCTGCCTACGAAAAGGCGTACCATGCTGAGCCTTTCGTTCATTTGTTACCCGAAGGACAGCTGCCGCGCACCGGTGCGGTGATCGGCAGCAACGCCGCGCACATCGCGGTGGCGGTCGACGAGGACGCCGCCACGTTCATCGCCATCGCGGCGATCGACAATCTGGTCAAGGGCACCGGCGGCGCCGCGGTGCAGTCGATGAACCTGGCGCTCGGTTGGCCGGAAACCGAGGGCCTTTCGGTGGTCGGAGTGGCGCCGTGACTCGCGCGGACGCCGCGCGTCTGGTGCGTGCCCAGGGGGTGACGGCGCCGGCTGGTTTCCGCGCCACCGGGATCGCCGCCGGGATCAAGGCGTCGGGCGCACTCGACCTCGCCCTGGTGTTCAACGAGGGCCCGGACTACGCCGCCGCCGGAGTATTCACCCGCAATCAGGTCAAAGCGGCGCCCGTGCTGTGGACACAGCAGGTGCTGACCACCGGCCGGCTGCGCGCGGTGATCCTGAACTCGGGCGGCGCCAACGCCTGCACGGGTCCGGACGGCTTTGCCGATACTCACGCCACCGCCGAAGCGGTTGCCGCCGCGTTGTCGGACTGGGGCACCGAAACCGGCGCGATCGAAGTCGCGGTGTGCTCAACCGGATTGATCGGCGACCGGCTGCCGATGGACAAGGTATTCGCCGGGGTCGGTCACGTCGTGCACGAGATGGCCGGTGGACTGGCCGGTGGGGAAGAGGCCGCACGGGCCATCATGACTACCGACACCGTGCCCAAACAGGTTGCGCTGCACCATCCGGATAAGTGGACGATCGGCGGGATGGCCAAGGGCGCCGGGATGCTGGCGCCTTCGCTGGCGACCATGCTTTGCGTGCTCACCACCGATGCCGTCGCGCAGGCCGGTGCGCTCGAGGACACGCTACGCCGGGCCACCGCGCGCACGTTCGACCGCCTCGACGTCGACGGCAGTTGCTCGACCAACGACACCGTGCTGCTGCTGGCCTCCGGCGCAAGCGAGATCGCGCCGTCCCAAGCCGATCTCGCCGACGCCGTGCTGCGCGTCTGCGATGACCTGTGCGTGCAGCTGCAAGCCGACGCCGAAGGCGTCACCAAACGGGTCACCGTGACCGTCACCGGCGCCGCCACCGAGGACGACGCGTTGGTTGCCGCCCGGGCGGTTGCCCGCGACAGCCTGGTCAAGACCGCGCTATTCGGCTCCGATCCGAACTGGGGCCGGGTGCTGGCGGCGGTCGGCATGGCGCCGATCAGCCTAGATCCGGACCGGATCACCGTGTCGTTCAACGGATCTGCGGTGTGCATCAACGGTGTCGGCGCCGCAGGGGCCCGCCAGGTGGACCTGTCAGTTGCGGACATCGACATCCTCGTCGACCTCAACATGGGCAACGGCCAGGCGGCCATCCGCACCACCGACCTGTCGCACGGCTACGTCGAAGAGAACTCGGCCTACTCGTCATGACGACCACCGGCGCAGTGTCGATCCAAGCCAAGGCCCAGGTGCTGGCCGAAGCCCTGCCCTGGCTCAAGCAATTGCACGACAAGATCGTCGTGATCAAATACGGCGGCAACGCGATGATCGACGACACGCTGCGGTGCGCGTTCGCCGCCGACATGGCGTTCCTGCGAAACTGCGGCATCCACCCGGTCGTGGTTCATGGCGGCGGGCCTCAGATCAGCGCCATGTTGCAACGGCTCGGGATCCCCGGCGACTTCAAGGGCGGCTTCCGGGTCACCACACCGGAAGTGCTCGACGTTGCGCGGATGGTGTTATTCGGTCAAGTGGGCCGCGAGTTGGTCAACCTGATCAATGCGCACGGACCTTATGCGGTCGGTATCACCGGCGAGGACGCACAGCTCTTCACGGCGGTACGGCGCAGCGTCACGGTCGACGGCGTGCCCACCGACATCGGGCTGGTGGGAAACGTCGAACATGTCAACACGGCGGCGATCCTCGATCTTATTGCAGCGAAACGGATCCCGGTGGTTTCGACGCTGGCGCCAGACAGCGAGGGCGTTGTGCACAATATTAATGCCGACACCGCAGCGGCGGCGCTGGCCGAATCACTCGGAGCCGAAAAGCTGCTGATGCTCACCGATATCGACGGCCTCTACACCAGCTGGCCCGATCGCGATTCACTGGTCACCGAAATCGACACCGCCACATTGGCACAGCTGCTGCCCACATTGGAGA
>NZ_JBAPPI010000525.1:0-8245 GCF_049280035.1 Mycobacterium sp.
CGGTGGCGCTGCCGGTGCATTCGGACGTCCCGGCGGTGCGCCGCGGCGTGGCCGCAAGTCGAAGCGGGCGAAACGCGCCGAGTACGAGAACATGCAGGCGCCGGTCGTCGGCGGCGTGCGGCTACCGCACGGCAATGGCGAGACCATTCGGCTGGCCCGTGGGGCATCGCTCTCGGATTTCGCCGACAAGATAGACGCCAATCCGGCGGCGCTGGTGCAGGCGCTGTTCAACCTCGGTGAGATGGTGACGGCCACCCAGTCGGTCGGCGACGAGACGCTCGAACTGCTGGGCGGCGAGATGAACTACAACGTCCAGGTCGTCAGCCCCGAGGACGAAGACCGCGAGCTACTGGAGTCATTTGACCTCTCCTACGGAGAAGACACAGGAGACGAGGGCGATTTACAGACCCGTCCGCCGGTGGTGACCGTGATGGGTCACGTCGACCACGGTAAGACCCGGCTGCTGGACACCATCCGGAATGCCAGTGTCCGCGAGGCCGAGGCCGGCGGTATCACCCAGCACATCGGCGCGTACCAGGTGTCGGTCGACCTCGACGGCGACGATCGGCTGATCACCTTCATCGACACCCCGGGTCACGAGGCGTTCACCGCCATGCGTGCCCGTGGTGCCAAGGCCACCGACATCGCGATCCTGGTGGTCGCCGCCGACGACGGCGTGATGCCGCAGACGGTGGAGGCCATCAACCACGCGCAGGCGGCCGATGTGCCAATTGTGGTGGCGGTGAACAAGATCGACAAGGAGGGCGCCGACCCGGCGAAGATCCGGTCCCAGCTCACCGAATATGGGCTCGTGGCCGAAGATTTCGGCGGCGACACGATGTTCGTCGACATTTCAGCCAAGCAGGGCACCAACATCGAGGCGCTCGAAGAGGCGGTGCTGCTGACCGCCGACGCCGCGCTGGATCTACGGGCCAACCCTGACATGGAAGCCCAGGGTGTGGCGATCGAGGCCCACCTGGACCGCGGCCGCGGCCCGGTGGCCACCGTGCTGGTGCAGCGCGGCACGCTGCACGTCGGCGACTCGGTAGTCGCCGGTGACGCCTACGGCCGGGTCCGCCGGATGGTCGACGAATACGGCGACGACATCGAAGAGGCGCTGCCGTCGCGTCCGGTCCAGGTCATCGGCTTCACGTCGGTGCCCGGCGCCGGCGACAACTTCCTGGTGGTCGACGAGGACCGCATTGCCCGTCAAATCGCCGACCGGCGTAGCGCGCGCAAGCGCAACGCGCTGGCGGCGCGGTCGCGCAAGCGGATCAGCCTGGAGGACCTGGACTCGGCGCTGAAGGAAACCAGCCAGCTGAACCTGATCCTCAAGGGCGACAACGCCGGTACCGTCGAGGCGCTGGAAGAGGCCTTGATGGGGATCGTCGTCGACGACGAGGTGGAGCTGCGCGTCATCGACCGCGGTGTCGGTGGCATCACGGAGACCAACGTCAACCTGGCATCGGCCTCGGACGCGGTGATCATCGGCTTCAACGTGCGTGCCGAGGGCAAAGCGACCGAGCTGGCCAACCGCGAAGGCGTGGACATCCGCTATTACTCGGTGATCTACCAGGCGATCGACGAGATCGAAAAGGCCCTGCGCGGCATGCTCAAGCCGATCTACGAGGAGAACCAGCTGGGTCGTGCCGAGATCCGCGCGCTGTTCCGCTCGTCGAAGGTCGGTGTCATCGCCGGTTGTTTGGTGACGTCCGGTGTGGTGCGTCGCAACGCCAAGGCCCGGCTGCTGCGGGACAACATTGTGGTCGCCGAGAACCTCACCGTACAGTCACTGCGACGGGAGAAGGACGACGTCACCGAGGTCCGCGATGGCTACGAATGCGGTCTGACGCTCAGCTACTCCGACATCAAAGAAGGCGACGTCATCGAAACCTACGAGCTGGTCCAGAAGGAACGCTCCTGAAGATGAGTCCAGGCAACCTGAACGCACGGCATGGCTGACCCGGCCCGGGCCCGCCGGCTGGCCAAGCGGATTACCGCGATCGTCGCCTCGGCGATCGAGTACGAGATCAAGGATCCCGGACTGGCCGGAATCACCATTGTCGACGCTAAGTTGTCCGGCGATCTGCACGACGCCACGCTGTTCTACACGGTTATGGGGTCGACGCTCGACGACGAGCCCGATTACGCCGGCGCCGCGGCGGCGCTGGAACGCGCCAAGGGTGTGCTGCGCACCAGGGTCGGCGCGGGCACCGGCGTTCGGTTCACGCCCACCCTGACCTTCACCCGGGACACGGTGTCGGACTCCGTGCAACGAATGGAAGAGTTGCTGGCGCGGGCGCGTGCTGCCGACGCCGATGTGGCTCGGGTTCGCGAAGGCGCCAAGCCGGCGGGAGAGGCCGATCCGTACCGGATCAATGCAGCGGGAGACGCCGGTGACGACGATCAACTCGAAGACTGAATCAGCCGCCGCGGGCCGACGTGTCGACGCCGTCGGGGCCGCGCAGGTGCTGTCCGCCGCCGACACTGTCGGCGTGGTCTGCCATGTCTATCCCGACGCCGACACGATCGGTGCCGGGCTGGCGCTATCCCTGGTGCTGGACCGGTGCGGCAAGGCCGTCCAGGTCAGCTTCGCGGCCCCCGCAGAGCTTCCGGAGTCGTTGCGGTCGCTGCCCGGCGGTCAGCTGCTGGTCGATCCGCGTGTCATGCGTCGCGATGTCGATCTGGTTGTCACCGTGGATATTCCGAGCATCAACCGGCTTGGAGACCTGCGCGAAATGACGGATAGCGGCCAGGAGCTGCTGGTGATCGACCATCACGCGTCGAATCAGCTGTTCGGCACCGTTAACCTCGTCGACCCGTCGGCGGACTCCACCACGATGCTGGTCGCCGAGCTGCTCGACGCGTGGGGCAAGCCGATCGACACCGAAGTGGCGCACTGCCTTTACGCGGGGCTGACCACCGATACCGGATCATTCCGGTGGGCCAGCGCGCGCGCACACCGGTTGGCGGCCAGGCTGGTCGAGTTGGGCGTCGACAACGCGGCGATCAGCCGGTCACTGATGGACACCCATCCCTTCCGGTGGCTGACGATGCTGTCCCGGGTGTTGGGTTCGGCACAGCTGGTGCCGGACGCCGTCGACGGTCGCGGCCTGGTGTACGCCGTTGTCGCACACCAGGAATGGCTCGGCGCGCGCCCGGAAGAAGTGGAGAGCATCGTCGACATCGTCCGCACCACCGAGGAGGCCGAGGTGGCGGCGGTCTTCAAGGAGATCGAGCCGCAGCAGTGGTCGGTTTCGATGCGGGCAAAGGCCGCTGTCGATCTCGCTGCCGTCGCTTCGACATTCGGCGGCGGCGGTCACAAGCTGGCCGCGGGCTACTCGACCACCGGTTCGACCGACGAGGTGGTGGCTTCGCTGCGCGCCGCTCTCGGGTGACCGGCCCGGGCCGACCGCAGGCGGGTAGCCGACAAATAGCGCAACTGGCCCGGCTTCTGGCACTCACCACCGCGCTGGTGCGCCGAATAACAGCCAATAGAGGTCACAATGGTGAGCTGATACTCACATTGACCCGGAAAGGCTGACAGCGCGATGCGGAACGCAGGCCTCCAGTTCGGTGTTCTGGGACCGCTGCAGCTGAGCGCGGGCGGCACCCTGGTGCCGTTGGGCGCCCCGAAACAGCGGGCGGTGTTGGCCATGCTGGTGATCAACCGCAACCGGGCGGTGTCGGTCGACTCGCTGATCAACGCGGTCTGGGACCAGAACCCGGTGCCGGCAGCACGGACGAGCATCCACTCCTACGTGTCCAATCTGCGCCGGCTGCTCGGCGGCGCAGGGTACGACCCCAACAAAGTGCTGGCAAGCGCCCCGCCCGGGTATCAACTCAGCGTCGCTGACACCGACTGCGATCTCGGTCGTTTCATCACCGAGAAGAACGCGGGGGTTCACGCCGCCGCGGCAGGACGGTTCGAAGATGCCAGCGGCTATCTGTCGGCCGCGCTGGCCGAATGGCGCGGGCCGGTTCTAGATGACCTACGCGATTTCGCCTTCGTCGATACGTTTGCCACCGCGCTGTCGGAGGTCAAAGTGGTCACGCAAACCGCCCTCGCCGAGACCGAAATCGCTTGCGGGCGAGCCGAGCACGTGATCGCCCGACTCGAGATGCTTACCGCCGAGCATCCTTTTCGGGAACGGCTGTGGGCGCAGCTGATTACCGCCTATTACGTCGCCGAGCGGCAGTCCGACGCCCTCGACGCCTACCGGCGGCTGAAGGCGAACCTCGCCGAGAATCTCGGCATCGACCCCGGTCCGACAATGCGGACCCTGCACGAGCGGATCCTTCGCCAAGAACCCTTGGACACCGAACACCACGCCCAGACCACCGCCACACACAGCGCCGTGGATCTCGGCCCGCATACCATCACGCACGCCAGCCTCTCGGCCGTCGCCGAGCTGCGAGGCAAGGACGGACAGCGCCACCGGCTGGAAAGTTCGACCCGGATTGGCCGGCGACCCGACAACGACATCGTTCTCGACGACGACGACGTCAGTCGCTACCACGCCGTCGTCGTCGACACCGGCAGCGGTTTTGTGATCAGCGATCTGCGGTCGACCAACGGTGTCCAGGTAGCGGGCCGGCGCATCCGAGGCAGCGCCACCCTTTCCGATGGTGATCACATCCGCATCGGCGGCTGCGAGTTCACCTTCCAAATCAGCCCGGGCTGACTGCGAAAAGCGGCGCGCAGCAAACGCAAGAATTCCGCAAGAATCTCACCAGAGCCCACCAAGGCACCTGGTGCAAGCTTGTGATGTCGGGGAAAGCAACCGACCTCAGCGAAGGATCACATCCGGGCCTGGGACACAACCGTCCGGTAAGGAATGCCAACCATGAAGTCGAACAAAGTTTCCAAGCTGCGTGTCGCAGCAGCCGGCCTACTGGCCGCCGTCGGCATGTCCCTGCTCGCATCGCTGGCGCCGGCCACCGCATCCGCTGCTCCGTGGGTGCCGTACAGCGGACCACTGCACCCCGTGCGCCACTACGCGGCGGACGTCATACGCCCCGGTTGGGCGTTTACCCACCCCCTCCGCGCGCTCATCCCCTGATCGCGCGGATCGGCCGACAACGCGATCTGCCCCGTTTCTTCCTCCAAGGAACGGGGCAGAACGCTGTGCGCTAGCGCACCTGCGCGCGTCCGCGCTGCAGGACCGCTTCCCGGTTGGCGGCGATGTCGTCGCCGGTCGTCCTGAATTGCCGGGCCGCCATGGCCTCCAGCCACAGTCCCGCGCTGGTCTGCGTGTCGTCGATCCGGTGATAGGACGCCAGCAGGGCCCGGACCGCGCTCTGGTTATTGCCGACGATGCTCGCTGCCACCTCGCGCGCGGCGGCCAGCAGGCGCTCATGCGGCACCACTTCGGTGACCAGGCCGGCCCGCAGCGCATCGTCGGCGGACAGGTAGTCACCGGTCATGCTCATGCGACGGGCCAGTCCGACACCCACTTTCTGCGGCAACCGCACGCTGAGCCCCCACGTCGGCAGCAGACCCACCCGGGCATGGGTGTCGGCGAATCGCGCGTGCTCCGAGGCGATCAAGATGTCGCAGTACAGCGCCACCTCCAGCCCGCCGGTGACAGCCGCGCCGTTGATCGCGCCGATCACCGGCTTGGTCAGCGGTGGCCAGCGCGGCGAGATATCCGGTAACGCCGACTGGCCGCCCAACTCTTTGAGATCGAGCCCCGCGCAGAACACCGGGTCGCTGCCGGTCAGGATGACGACGTCGACGGCGTCGTCGGTTTCCGCCTCGGCCAGAGCCGTGAAGAACCGGTCCCGCAGCGCGGTGGACAGCGCGTTGCGCGATTGCGGTCGGTTCAGGGTCAGGGTGCGCACCCGATCGTCGGTGTGGATCAGCAGGATGTCGTCGGTCATGGCATTACGGTAGCCACTCGCTCGAGTGTCTTATCGTCGAGGGATATGCCGCTAGCGAGATCTCGCTGATGCCCGCACGCCGTGGCAACCGACCCGGAAACCAGGCCCGTTTCGCGCGTTAGATAGATATCAGCATGGAATAGCGGACTCACTAGTGCGGCGCGCGGTGCGGCTGCAGCTGTGCGTCATGGCTTGCGCAGCAGGCGCTGTCGGGCCTGCTCGCGGAGGTCGAGGGCATGAACGCCGAACTGGGCGACCCAGTGGCTGTAGGAGCGATAGTTCTCCCGCCACAGCTCAGGCGCGTTGAACGTTGCAAGAAAATAGTCATCTGCCGCCTTCACCAGTTGCGGACGACCAAGCGCCATTGCGGCGGCGTAGATCGACCACGACCGAGAGAAGTTCAGCCCGGCTGCGTGAACACTGCTCAGCTCGTGCGGGCCGAGTGGCCCCACGGCGGTGACCGCATCCAATATGTTCGCGAGATCAGCGTCGTCCACGACGCTGTCGTCCACGGCGTGAGCGTCGCTAAGGGCAAGCAGGAGGTTGGCACAGGGATCAAAGAACCCATCGTTGCGCCGGCTTTCTTGTAAGCACGGCTCCCGCCAACGCTTTGCTAACGCCGACATCACCGTGCCCCGAAGCGCAGCAGCATCCTTGGGAGCGAAGCGGAGGTACCACCGGTGAAGAGCGAACACGGCGAAGGAGAGGTTGCGATACTCGGTCGCTAACAGCTCGCTCCCCCCGACGTGTTGCGTGATCCACTGACGCAGCTGAGAACTCACCGACAAGGCTAATGGCGCCATCTCCGGCATGGCCGCCTCTCGATCGAGGATCAGCAACCACGCAAAGCCATAGGGAAGCTCCTGACCCAGTCGCCCTTCGTTGACGGACGCGAGCTCACTGCGCAGGCCGTCCGGAGACATCACGGACCGGGCGGCTTCGACAAATTTTGTGTCGCCCGTAAGGCGTGAGATAACACGCAGCGCGTAGTTCCCGTGGACGGCGCTGTGCCAGTCAACGCATCCGTGGAAGACCGGGTGAGCCGTGTCATCGCGCACAACACACTCAGTGATCGGCGGTGACAGGGTTCGAGGAACGTTCGCCGCACCCCCGACCAGATCCGGCACTAAGAACTGAGCTTCGCCAGACGTCGAGGTCGTCGGACCGCCCACTGTAACCGTCGGTGTTACTGCTGATGTGCTGCGGGAGGACTCGTGCTGCTCGCCCCACGGCGAGCAGGCCGTCACCGGAAGCACAGTTGCGATGATAACAACCATGGCCTGGCGTACGGACCGCCGCAGCAATCCGTGCACATCACCGTCTAACACAGCTCGCCTACCCCGGATCCGGATACACGTGATGAAACAGATACCCGTAATGAAACATGTCGCGCCGGATCTCGTCGAGCGTCGCCGCGATGGCGCCGTCGGCGGCGAACCGACGGCGAGCCGTCTCAAGCAACTTGCCTCGGGCCCCGGACGTCGGCACGAGAAAGGTTCGTGCGTTACCGAGGAAACCTCGGTAGTGACGTTCGGTGGGTCAGACCGGCGTGGTTGGCGCCCGGACTCGGCGCGCCGTCCAACTTCGCGATGGTGGGTATCGCGCGTTCGTGACCCGTCATGCCAAAAGCCGAAAAAGCCGATAAACATTTGTTAGCTTGACGACTCAAGGGGGCCAACGGCCACAGCGGCCTCTGCCAGTGTGCCGCTTAGGAGGATCGTTGATGTCCCGTTCTGTCCGTGCTCAGATGATTGTCGCAGCCCTGGCCATCCTGACAATAAGCGGTTGTGGCGCACCCCAGCAGCAGGCCAACACATCGACGGTGACAGTCACCTCAACAACTGCGAGCTCACCAAATGCGGCCGCCCCCACAGCGACTTCTACGGTGGACAATTCTGTCAAAGTGCCGCTATATCAAGAGTTTCAAGCCGAACGCTCAGTCGGACCGAACGGCAAAGCCATCAACGCGAGCCTAGCCGGAACCGAATACCCGGACTCGACCGGAATGTGGGTCGGCTGCAACGGCTCAGCAGCGACTACGACATACAAACTCGACCAAAAGTTCACCAAATTGCATGCAGTTGCTGGGCTACAGCCACATACGCCCGATCCACTCACCGTCAATGTCACGATCTCCGGCGACGATCGCACCTTGCAGCAGTTTGTGCTTTCCAAGCAGAACCCGGTGCCGGTCGACGTGGATCTCAGCGGAGTCAGCTCCCTAGTCGTGGCAGCAATTGCCGTTGATGCTTCACTCTGCGGCGCCTCAGGAACTCCCTACGGCGCACTGGGCGGTGCCCAACTCAGCGAAGTCGCCCAGTAGGGCGAAGTTACGACGGATTCACGCGGGTTTGTATGTCAC
>NZ_JBAPPI010000526.1:0-6070 GCF_049280035.1 Mycobacterium sp.
TGCACCTGGTCGGACACGACTGGGGCGCCGCGGTCGCGTGGGCCGCCGCGGCCGAAATGCCCGAGCGGCTGGCAACCGTGTCGCCGATATCAGTGCCGCACCCCGGCGCGTTCATCAAATCGTTCACCACCAGCCGTCAGGGCCTGGCGTCCTGGTACATGTTCTTCTTCCAGTTGCCGCGGATACCGGAATGGCTGCTCATGCGCCGCAACGGCGCCGTGGTCTCCGAAATGCTGCGGCGGAGCGGGCAAACACCGGCCACGGCTGAGCGTGATGCACAGGCCATGAGTGCGGCCGGGGCCCTCACGGCAGCGATCAACTGGTACCGCGCGCTACCACTGTCCAATCCGCGGGCGATCGCCCAAAAGATCTCTGTACCAACGTTGTACGTGTGGAGCGACGGCGACATCGCGTTGCTCCCTAAAGCGGCCCACGACACCGCTCGATACGTCAGCGGGGAATACCGGTTCGAGATCCTGCCGGGTGTCTCGCACTGGATACCCGACGAACAACCCGACAAGCTAGCCGATCTGCTGCTGGACTGGTTCGCCGCTCATCAAGCCGACTGACGCCGCGGCGACGCGGTATCACTCCCCTCCGGCCGCGCAAGCCCCAGGTGATTGCGCAACGTCTGGCCGGTGTACTCGGTGCGGAATCGGCCACGGCGCTGCAGGATCGGCACGACATGATCGACGAACGCCGTAAGTTCATGCGGCAGCGTCGATCCCATGAACGTGAAGCCGTCGACGGCACCTGCATCCTGCCAAGCGATCATATGTGCGGCGAGTTGTTCGGGTGTTCCGATGAACTGCGTCCCGCCGGCTCCTCCACTTGCTGGCCGGGTGATCTCGCGTAAGGACGCGTCCGGTCGCGCACGCGCGGCCGCGTAGAGCTGCTCGGCGCGGCTTGACGGTACTGACCGGTCAGTCCAAAGCTTGTCCGGCAGCGGAGCATCCGGATCGAAACCATCGGGGTCGAGTCCGGCGGTGTACAAAGCGTTTTGCCAACGAAACTCCGGGCTCTCCAGTTCCTCGAGTCGACGCGCCCGTGCCTGCGCTTCGGCCTCGGTGCCGCCCAATGTGACCATCAACGCGGGCAGTACCAACACTTGGTCGGGCTTACGGCCAGCGGCCACGACCTGCGCGTGCAGATCGGCCCGGAAGGCGATCGCAGCCTCCAGGGATGGCGGCCCAGAGAACACCACCTCGGCGTATCGAGCGGCAAGCCCAACGCCGGCTGCCGACTGTCCCGCCTGAACGAGCACCGGGTGCCCTTGCGGCGAGCGGGGAAACGGCAGGACCCCCTCGACGTCGTAGTACTGACCGTGGAAGCGCGGCGCGTGCAGCTTGGCGCGGTCTGCCCACACGCCACGCTCACGATCACCGATGACCGCGTCGTCCTCCCAGCTGTCCCACGAACGTGTGACTGCCTCGACGAATTCGTGAGCGCGCGCATACCGATCGGCGCGCTCAGGATGGAACCGTTCACCGAAATTCGCCGCAGCCAGCGGCGTGACGGTGGTGACGATGTTCCAGCCGGCGCGACCGCCGCTGAGGTGATCCAGCGTCGCAAACCGGCGGGCAAGCTCCCATGGCTTGCTGTAGGTCGTTGAGCCCGTCCCGATCAGGCCGATGTGAGTGGTAACCGCCGCCAGCGCCGACAGCACCGAAACCGGGTCGAATTGCGTCTGAGGGAGATAGGTAGCCCGGTATTCCGCGATAGCGATGTTGTCGGCCAGGAAAATCGAGTCCATCAAGCCGCGTTCAGCGATCCGCGCGATATCGGTGTAGTAGGACAAGCCGAGGACGTTGCGCACGTCGTCGTCAACCACCCGCCACGCGGCTTCGTGATATCCGTTGGGCCAGATGAACGCGTTGAAGTGCAGCTGCCTGCTCATGCTGAGCAGCAACGCGGTTGGGAGTCGAAATAGTCCTCCGCCAACGGCGGCTTGCTGCTCAGCTTTCGCGGAGCGAGTGACGGGACTCGAACCCGTGTATACGGCTTTGCAGGCCGCTGCCTAGCCGCTCAGCCACACCCGCATAAGCCACCACCGTGCCAGCCCAACCGCCGGCGGTCCATGATTTCGCTCGACCCGATCATTTCGCGCGGCAGAGAGACGCTATTCCAGCGAGTATCGGCGCGTATTTGCTACGGTGTCCGCGCGTTAGTGTGCCCTGGTCGGCCTCAGCGAACAAGCCGACAGAAAAGTTGAGCAAACTCATGACCGCAGCAGCAGAAACGTCGGCGCTCGAATCGCGGGTCGGCCACTACTACCAGATGGACGGCACCTACCTGGTCGGGCGCGAGAAAGTACGCGAGTACGCCCGTGCAGTGCAGGACTACCACCCCGCGCACTGGGACGTCGCCGCCGCCGCGAAGCTGGGGTATTCGGACCTGGTGGCGCCGCTGACGTTCACGTCGACCCCGGGCATGACCTGCAATCGCCTCATGTTCGAGCAGGTGGTCGTCGGTTACGACACCTACATGCAGACCGAAGAAGTCTTCGAGCAACACCGCCCGATCGTGGCCGGCGACGAACTGCACGTCGACGTCGAACTGACATCGGTGCGCAGGATCGCCGGCCGAGACCTGATCACCGTGACCAACACCTTCACCGACTCCGCCGGCGAGCGGGTGCACACCCTGCACACCACCGTTGTCGGTCTCACCGCGGAGGACGTCGATCCAGCGATCAAGACGGCCGTGCAGACGATGATGATGCACGACGTGGACCTCTTCGGAATCGGCGAATCCGAGTACCACAAGACGGTGCGCCCCGAGGGTGACATTCGCATCGCCGAGGGCGGCACCACCCGCACGCCGGGCACGCCGTCCTTCGATGAGTTGAAGGTGGGCGACGAGCTATCGGTGCATCACGCCCGACTGTCCCGCGGCGACCTGGTGAACTACGCCGGCGTGGCCGGCGACGCCAACCCGATTCACTGGGACGAGGACATCGCCAAGCTGGCCGGCCTGCCCGATGTGATCGCCCACGGAATGCTGACCATGGGTGTGGGTGCCGGATTCGCCTCCGCATGGTCGGGTGACCCGGGAGCGGTTACCCGCTATGCGGTGCGACTTTCTGCGCCCGCGATCGTATCCGCCGCCGAGGGCGCCGACATCGAGTTCAGCGGCCGGATCAAGTCGCTGGACCCGGAAACCCGGTCCGGTGTCGTCATCGTCGCCGCGAAGTCCGATGGCCGAAAGATCTTCGGCCTGGCGACGTTGAACGTCCGCTTCCGCTGACCTGGCGGTGGCGACGGCGGTCAACGACGAAGAGCGGCTTTGAGCTGGCGCTACAGCGACTTAGTGATGAGTTCATCTGCGACCCACCTGGCAACGTGGGTGGCTGCACGCCTACTTCATCGACCGCCTAGTCCCCGTGTGCGGACAACTCGTTGACGCCGCCGCTTCGGCGGGCGAGATCCGAGCCGGCGTGGACGCCTACGAACTGCTACGCGGCGTCGGGAATCTCTGCGTTGGAGCGGGCGGCGACCCTCGCTACAACCCTCATCACTAGTCGAGGTCCTCATCGCAGGACTGCGCAGCCAATAGCCGAGCAGCGCCCACGACTCAAGTCAGAACATGTTGGTGAAATACAGTTGCAGAGACTCGAATACGCTCTGGAATAGTCCGCTGCTGGCGACCCCGTGCTCAATTGCATCAATCCACGCGGCGCCGTTATTGATGTTGTCGGAGATGTCGACAAGTGTGAGGTCACCGTTGGTCGACGTGGTCGCGTCAGCGATTTGCGTCGGTGTCAACCCCAGGTACTCCACATGCTGGACGAATAGGTTCACGAGCGGTTCCAGCGGACCTCCGGCCGTGAAGTCCTGTTGGAAGTCGGCGACCCCATCGCCGTTCAGCGTGTAGATCGTGGTCGGGTACAGATCATTCGGCGTCAAGTTGCCAAGGACGCCGTCAAAGCCGAGATCCGTGAGAATCGTGTTCGTCGTACTCGAGCCGAGTAGCGCGTCGAGGTCTGGGACCAGATTGGGCCAGACAGCGCCCGGGAGGGACGGGTCGCCGATGAATACGAAGTGCAGATCGCCGCTGGGGATGCCGGCTTCTTCGAGTCGGGTCATTGCGATCGACTCGGCGGTGGCGCTCTGCGAGTATCCGAAGATCGTCAGCGGGTGCTCGGCGCTGAAAGCGCCGGGATCCGCGTTGAATTCGTTCTCCACGGCGAGAACGACGTCGTCCGCGGCTGTGAGACTACTCGGGCCCTGCTGGATCAGCTCGGGCGTCGTCAGCACCTGCAGCGGCGCGGCGCACGGGTCGGTCCCGATCATGTCGCAGACCGTCGAGGAGGTCGCGCCACCGTCGAATCCCAGCGGGTGCAGATACAGATCCTCGGCGGCCTGCGCGAAGGCGGCCGACGGCGTCGGTTCGGTGGTTCCGCCGAGAATGATCGCCGTGTCGCTTCCAGCTAGCGAATCGTCAGCGTGGGCGGCTTGGTTGAACAGCGCGCTCGCCGCGCCAACCATCAGGCCAACCGCGGTAACCTGCGCGAGCAGCTTGTATCCGTTCACCGTTGCACGCCTCCGCGCCACCGGCTCCGCCCGCACTGTGATTTGCGTCATCGCATGTTCTTATCTGAACTTAATCTTGGATTCAAGGAGTTCTTAATCTTGGATTAAAGGAGTTTCTGGCCGACGCGGCACAACCGTTCAGCAATGTCCTTGTCCGATTGGCGGCCGACGACTGGGATCGGGTGGTCATCTACCAGTACCCGGAATCCCGCGAACGGTCGTTACGGTGCGGCCGGCATCAGAGCCAATGCCCCCACCGGATGAGTGCCGCCGCGCCGTCGATACTCCGGTCCTCCTCGCCAGGCGGGCCGACCCTCATTACATCACCGTGACGGCTATATCGCGCAGCGGAGCCCAACTATGATGTGCGCCAGAACATCGGCGAGACGAGCCGCTCAAATCGTCTGCGACTATTGAGATTTCATCTAGCGTCGAGGCGTCTCACGATTACCTATTGCGGCGGATAGGCGGGGCGGCGGGTACACGCCCCGGAGGATCCACGGGAACCAGTTGATGCCGTACTCGATCTCGTCGCTGGCGTCATACTCGGGGCTAGGATCGATCGAAATTTATCCGATCCGTCGATTGGGTAACCCAGAGGCGATGGTGGAACTCCACTTTTGGGGGACACCGTTGTCGTACGGATTCATCACGTCAAAGGAGCCGCACTGCCGGCCAGACCGTGGCCCTCATGCCGCGCATCCGCCAAGACAAGCTCAGCGGGCAACCAGCCGGCCAACCCCCGACACCGTCGGCGCAGGACTTCGCCCGGGTCACATCGCAATTCAACGAGAACCTCTACGCACTCTCCCACGTCTGCCCCGACGACAACTACCGCGTAAGAGTTGGTTGACCGCTCACCGGTGGTCGGCACCGTGCACCCGGCGCAGGGTGTCTTCGACGAATCGGTCGAGCATCTGCTGATGGCCGGTGGTGCCCATGCCCGACACAATGAGACCCGACACGCGGGCGTACCAGTAGTAGTCGGTGTCGATCGTGTCGGCGGGGTTGTGCTCGTCGGTCACGGTAACGGTGTACCGGAATCGCTGCAGAGCGCCTAGAGGGCTCGAGTTCTCGAGGATCCGCACGGTGTAGCCGAAGCCGGGAAAACGGGTGCGGAAATACGAGCAACGAGACACAAGTGTCCGCATGTCGTCGAACACTGTCGGGTTGAATTCCCGGCCAACTTGCATCCGGAGGTCGGTGCTGTCGGGCATCAGGTAGGACGGGTCGGCCGGATCGTGTTCTGCCACAGTGGCAGCGGGAAATGAACCGGTCCGGATCCCGTAGGCCACCTCGTAGCATTCGACCGGCTGATAGCCGTCGACAGCACCAATGTTGTGATAGCCGCCGTACCCGAAGTCCTCCGGTGAGTCGAAGGTTTTGTTGCGAGTCCAGCCGGCGGGAAAATCGTTCTGCGTGGGGAGCAGGTCGGCCAGTTGGTGACCGCTCAACGCGGCCAGCCCCGGGGCATCGGGCATCGAAGCGCGGGCCCGCCGCGCGGCAAGCACTTCGGGCACGGTGATCGCCAGCGCGGC
>NZ_JBAPPI010000527.1:0-13958 GCF_049280035.1 Mycobacterium sp.
TCGCGGTAGAAGATCATGTGCAGGTTCTCGTCCTGCGAGATCTTGGCCAGCAGCTGATCGGCGATCGGCTCGTTGCACGCCTTTCCGGTGTTGCGGTGTGAGACGCGGGTGGCCAGTTCCTGGAACGTGACGTACACGATCGAGTCGAACAGGTTCTCCGACAACAGGTCGCCCTGCTGGTTCTGGCCCGGGCTGAAACCCCGGTTCACCACCTCGATACGCAGCTTCTCCAACTCGATCGGGTCGACCGCGCGGGTCACCACCAGGTAGTCGCGCAGCGCGATCCCGTGCCGGTTCTCCTCGGCGGTCCAGCGGTTGACCCACTGACCCCATGCGCCGTCCATGCCGAAGCTCATCGCGATCTCGCGGTGATACGACGGCAGGTTGTCCTCGGTCATTAGGTTCTGCACCATCGCGACCTGCGCGACGTCGGACAGCTTGGATTGCCCAGGCTCCCAGTCCTGCCCGCCGAGTGCGTAAAAGTTCTTGCCGTCCGACCATGGGATGTAGTCGTGCGGGTTCCAGGGCTTGTGCACGCTCAGATGCCGGTTCATGTACTTCTCGACGACCGGCTCGAGTTCACGCAACAAGTCGAGGTCTTGTGGGTCCGGCACAGTGCCTCCGAGTTATCTGTGTCTGTCGGTTTCAGTAAATATATCTGTTCATGCCGGTGACATTCAAGTTCCTGCCCAGCGTCAATATTTCGTGGCGCGCTGATCGCGGCCCGCTAGTGCGTTGCGGCCCGGCTGAGCAGCATTTCTACGCAGTAATCGATGAACTGGTCACGGGTGGCTGCTAGCCGTCCGTCCAGGTAGGCGGTAAACAGGGCGGTGAGGCCGCCGATCAAGCTCGTGGCGACCATTTTCTGCCGCACCGGATCGGCAATCTGGGTCAGCTTGTGCTGTAGCAGGTCGATGAAGCTGGGCATCCACTCCGCACCCGATGCGACCAGCACCGGCTCCACGGCGGGGGCCAGTAACAGCACCCGCCCGCGCACCGGGTCGTCGACCATCAACGCGACGAATTGCTCAACGGCCTCGCGCGGTGTGGTCGCCGACATCAGCGCTGCCATGGCGCGGGTGCAGACGTCGTCGTAGACGGCACGCACGAATTCGTCTCGGTCCGCGAAGCTTTCGTAGAAGTAGCGTTCGGTGAGCCCGGCCTGCCGGCACGCCGCGCGCACGGTCACTCCCGGGCCGCTCTCCCCGCCGAGCAACTGCACCCCGGCCGTGATGAGTTCGTCGCGCCGCAGAGCCTGGCGATCCTCCAAAGGGACACCGGACCAGCGGCGCGAGCGTTGACCGGACGGCACGTCACTCCTAAGGTCTATAATGACAACGCATGTAGTCAGATTGGCTGCCACGGACGGGAAACCTCACCAGTGACTCAAGATACGTCGCAGGCATGCCCGCTGACCAGCACACCTGCGGTCGCGACCGGTTGCCCAGTGTCTCCGCTCGGCTATGACGCGCCGCCGCTTGGTCCGGACTCGCTGACCTGGCGGTACTTCGGTGACTGGCGCGGCATGCTGCAGGGTCCGTGGGCGGGATCGATGCAGAACATGCATCCGCAACTGGGTGCGGCCGTCGAGGAGCACTCAACGTTCTTCCGCGAACGCTGGCCGCGGTTGTTGCGGTCGCTGTACCCGATCGGCGGCGTGGTTTTCGACGGTGATCGCGCGCCGATGACCGGTGCCGAGGTGCGCGATTATCACGTGGACATCAAGGGCACCGACAGTCAGGGCCGGCGCTATCACGCGTTGAACCCCGACGTCTTCTACTGGGCGCATTCCACATTCTTTGTCGGCACGTTGCATGTGGCTGAGCGGTTCTGCGGTGGCTTGACCGAGGCGCAGAAGCGCCAGCTGTTCGACGAGCATGTGCAGTGGTACCGGATGTACGGCATGAGCATGCGCCCGGTCCCAGAAACGTGGGAAGACTTCCAGGTCTACTGGGATCGCATGTGCCGCGAGGTGCTGGAGAACAACTTCGCGGCCCGCGAGGTGCTCAACTTGACCGAGCTCCCTAAACCTCCGTTCGCGCAATGGATTCCGGACCGTTTGTGGGATCTGCAGCGCAAACTGCTGGCGCCGTTCTTCGTCTGGCTGACGGTCGGGCTCTACGACCCGCCGGTGCGCGAGCTGATGGGCTACACCTGGTCGCGTCGCAACGAGTGGCTACACCGCCGCTTCGGTGACGTTGTGCGGCTGGTCTTTAACTACTTGCCGCGCCGGGCCCGCATGCACCCGCGGGCCCGGGCGGGGTGGGATCGTGCCACCGGTCGCATCCCAGCGGCGGCGCCGCTGGTGCACACTCCCGCGCGCAACTTGCCGCCGCTCGACGAGCGCGACAGCCCAAAGCACTACTGCCCCAACGTCTGACCGCAACGGCCCGGGCCGCTAGCGCGGGTAATCAGCCGTGCGCGTGGTTGTGAGGTTCTTCGAGGCCGGACTGATGCACGTGTCCGTGGCTGTGCTCGGTTCCGTCGTCGTGGGTGTGGGTGTGCTCGTGCTCGACGTGCTCGTGTTCGTGCTCGGTGTGCGCGTGCGTGTGAGGGGTCCCGCCGTGTTCGTGCTCGTGCGAGTGTGGCCCTTCATGGTTGTGCTGATCAGTCATGTTCGATCATCTCCTTTGTGTGAAACACATTGCGTTGCTTGGTTGTAATGCCTAGGCCTCTGACGGCTCAGCTACCTTTTCGCGCCGGCCTTCGGTCGACCACCCGCAGTCCGTCATCAACGCGGTGATGGCGCGGGACGCCCGGGCCGGCGTGTTCGGCGTTGAAGACGGCGTCGACAACGAGCTGTCGCACGTGATCGTTTTCCAGACTGTAGAAGATCGTCGTCCCCTCCCGACGGGTCCGCACCAGCCGGGCCATCCGCAACTTGGCGAGGTGCTGCGACACCGACGGTGCCGGTTTCCCTACATGCTCAGCGAGTTCGTTGACCGACATTTCCCGGTCGGCGAGCGACCACAGCACCTGAACCCGGGTGGCGTCAGCCAACATCCGGAAGACCTCGACCACCAGGCTGACCTGGTCGTCCGGCAACCGGACATCCTCGTTATCTGCATGCATACGCAGATAGTAGCGCAGCCGTCGGTTATGTCAAGGGCGCGTCTGCTGGCAATAACTAGGTGATCTATATTGTTTGGGGAGACGCCCAGATTGGAGCCCGATGTCCGTTCGCACTGATAGCGACAGCTGGGACCTGGCGACGAGCGTGGGCGCGACGGCGACGATGGTGGCCGCCCAGCGGGCGCTGTCCTCAGCTGCCGGGTTGATCGATGACCCGTTTGCCGCGCCGTTGGTGCGCAAGGTCGGCATCGACGTCTACACCCGACTGGTGAATGGCGAGATACCGGTCACTGAGGAACACGAATTCGACCCGGACCGGATGGCGCGGGGGATGGCGGTCCGTACTCGGTTCTACGACCAGTACTTCCTCGACGCGACGGGCAGCGGCATCCGCCAGGCGGTCATCCTGGCGGCCGGGTTGGATGCGCGTGCTTACCGCCTGCCCTGGCCGAAAGACACCGTCGTCTACGAGGTCGACCTGCCGGACGTCATCGAGTTCAAGACTTCCACGCTGAGCAAGCTCGGCGCCGAGCCGACAGCCGAGCGTCGAACCGTTGCTGTTGATTTGCGCGACGATTGGCCTGCGGCCCTGCGAGCCGCTGGCTTCAATCCACAGGCCGCCGCGGCCTGGAGCGCCGAGGGATTGCTCGTCTATCTGCCGCCCGCGGCGCAGGACGGCCTGTTCGACAATGTCACCGCGTTGAGCGCTGCCCACAGCCAACTTGCCTGCGAATTTGTCCCTGACACAAGGATTTTCACCGACCAGCGTTATCGGACACATCACGACCGGATGAGTGAGCTGGGGTTCGATATTGACTTCAACGATCTCGTCTACCACTTCGAGCGCAGCCACACCATTGATCACCTGGCCGGGCAGGGCTGGCAGGTGTCGCACCGCGCGGTTGCGCAGTTGCATGCTGCCAACGGCTTCGTCTACCCCGACGATGAAGTCGCGTCGGCTTTCGCCGACATGACTTACCTCAACGCCGTGCTGACCTGACCAGCATGTCGCGCGCCGGCGAAAGGCTGTCTCATCAGTCGGTGAAGTCGATCCTTACCGACACGGGAGTAGTCTCCAACGCCTTCGCGACCTTGGCCCCCACTCGCCCGAACTTGCCACCGCGCGCCACGACATCGTCATCGGGTCTGAATTTTGCCACTCCGGCGCGCCACTTACTGCCTTGTCGTACACGGACATTCGGGTTGTCGACAATATTTCGACCCCAACCCGAGCGAGTGCCGTGCTGAGAGATGATCCACGCCCCGTCGTCGTCGAATTGCGCCGAAATGGGCACGCGGCGCACCTGACCGGTCTTGCGGCCGACGGTTTCGAGTTCGGTGGCTAGCGCGGTGCGGAGCCCCATTCTGCTCAACCCTGTGACTGCCGGGTTGAGCAAACGCCCGACAGCTCGTTCTCTGCGGAACTTCCGCAACGTCTTGTCGTCGTCGGTGTTCGTCACGGTTCTCTCCAGTTTCAACGTGTCCACCGGACGTTAGTACACCGATCGGTATAGTTCAACCTCAGCTGCTCTCGGTGCCCCTGCTCTCGGTGCCCCCACTAGGACTCGAACCTAGGACCTGCGGATTAAAAGTCCGTAGCTCTACCAACTGAGCTATAGGGGCGCGAGGCACAGGATACTGGTTGTGCGATGGTGCTCGTTTGAGGATTAGGTCCGCGGTGCCCTAAGCTGGCTTGGCTCCCAACGTATCCTTGTTGCGAGTACCCCGGAGAGATTCGGTTCTGGCCCCCTTCGTCTAGCGGCCTAGGACGCCGCCCTTTCAAGGCGGTAGCGCGGGTTCGAATCCCGTAGGGGGTACGCGACGCGGTGACGCGGAGCAGCAGCAAGGCCCTGTGGCGCAGTTGGTTAGCGCGCCGCCCTGTCACGGCGGAGGTCGCGGGTTCGAGTCCCGTCAGGGTCGCCGTCGCGGCGAGGCACTCGATGCCTTCCGGCCAGGTAGCTCAGTCGGTATGAGCGTCCGCCTGAAAAGCGGAAGGTCGCCGGTTCGATCCCGGCCCTGGCCACCACGAGAATGACCAGTTCACAGGCGTTTTGACTCGTCGGGAAGCGCCAGTCGATCCAGCGCCGTCCCTGGGTTTATCCGCCATTATCCGCAGTCATGGTCAGTCTCCAAGCCCGTCGAGTGCATCCGCCACCCGATCGAGGTCGGAGTCGTGGAGGTCCGCTTAGGTGTGCGCGGTAGGCCATAGATATCTGTCGTAGAACTCGACTTTCAGTGTGGCCGGGCAGTGCGGGATCACCTCGCCCACATGGCCACTGGCGCGCAGTCAGTCAGCCGCTGGCGGTCCAGAAGCGATACACCGCGGTGTACGGCAGGGCCTGCTGCGTCCCGTCCGGGCACATGCTTGACGGCGCCACGCCGCCCTGCGTGCGCACGCGCTGCACGTAGGTCACCCAGCTGAACGTCCCATCGCCCTGGGTCTGGTTGGCCTTCAACAACAATTCGGGCACGGCGCCGTCTTGGTTGACAGTTGCGACCGGGGCCGCGCCCACCTCGCTGCCGTCGACCGTCGACACCCAGATCGGCCCCTTGAAGTGCAGGCCGACTGGCTTGCCGTGATCGCTCAGTGTCGCCGCGGGCTCCAGGAGCGACCAGGCCCCCTTCGCGCACTGATAAACCTGGACACCGGAACCATCCAGCGACAACGCCAATTTATTGCCTGCCGGCACCTGAAGCGGTGCAGGAAGGTTCGATTCTTGAATTTGCGGAGCATCGGACGTCGCTGGCGCGCCGGGCGGTGCGCCTGACGAACACGCAGCCGCCCCGGCCGACACAATCGCGAGCAGCATCTTGCAGTTCATATGTCCTCTCATTCGAACCGGTCCGCCAGCACTGAGACCGGGCCCATAATGATCAACAATTAGTCCTAGAGGCGTACTAGAGCAAACCCCTCAAACTCAGCTGTCCTCGGTCAATTTGGTTCGTGCAAGAGGCGCTGCCTGCGGTGCAACAAGTTGTTTCCGCAGAAGCCGGGGCGGTTCGCTTTGGCGGGCGTTTGTTCTGCTGGGCATGTGGCTGAAATCGTCAGAGCTTTGTCATTGCGGCCACAGCTCTGGTAGTCGACTGTTGGGTGTATGGCCCGCCGCGTCGTGCTTGTCGTCTTCCCGGATCTCCAGCTGCTTGATCTCGCCGGCCCGCTTGAGGTGTTCGCGATGGCTGATCGGTTTAGTGACAGCGAGTTGAGCGAGTATGTGGCCGAGGTCGTGAGTCCCGACGCCGGCGCGATTCGCGCGTCGAGCGGACTGGAGATCGGCGCCAACCGTGCGATCGGTGCCTGCCGGGGACCGATCGACACTCTTGTCGTCGTCGGTGGACGAGGCGTTGCCCAGGCAATCGTTGACGATCGGCTGGTCGCCTGGATCCGGTCGGCTGCGCAACGGTCCCGGCGGGTGACCTCGGTGTGTTCCGGGGCTTTCTTGCTTGCCCGGGCCGGGCTGCTCGACGGCCGCAGGGCTACGACCCACTGGGCGACGTCCGCGCGTCTTGCCCGGATGTTCCCGGAGGTGACCGTCGATCCGGACCCGATTTTCATCCGGGACGGCAACGTGTGGACCTCGGCCGGGGTGACCGCCGGCATGGACCTCGCCCTCGCCTTGGTCGAAGACGATCTCGGTCCCGAGCGTGCGCGTGAGATCGCCCGCTACCTGGTCCTATTCGTACAGCGTTCTGGGGGGCAGTCGCAGTTCAGTGCGCAGCTCGCAGCTCAACGTCCTGAACGGGACACCCTCGTGCAGCTTGCATCCTGGATCGCCGACCACCTCGGAGACGACCTCTCGGTTCCCGTCCTGGCCGTGCGCACCTCCATGAGCGTGCGGAACTTCTCGCGCCGCTTCGCCCAGGAATTCGGCAGCACCCCCGCTGCCTACGTCGAGGCCGTCCGCGTGGAAGCGGGACGGCGGTTGCTTGAATCCACTCGACGTGGACTAACCGATATCGCTCGGGATTGCGGCTTCGGCACTGTCGAGACGATGCATCGCAGCTTCCAACGCACGATCCGAGTCACTCCTGGCCAATACCGCCAACATTTCAGCCCACGAACACCCGCCTAAACAAGGACGGTTATGCGCATCGTCATCCCATTATTCGACCAGTTCACTGCCCTCGATGCGGTCGGACCCTACCAGGTGCTGTCCGAGATCCCTGGCGCCGAGGTCGTCTTCGCGGCCGCCCAGCGTGGCCCGGTCCGTACCGACACCGGCACGCTCGCCATGGTGGCGGATGCGTCGCTGCGGGAGGTCGACAACTGTGAGGTGCTCGTCGTCCCCGGCGGACCGGGCGCCCGCGGAGCAGCTACCGACGAGACATTCATCGGCTGGGTTCGTCGGGTCCACACAACGACCCAATGGACCACCTCGGTCTGCACCGGCGCGCTAGTGCTGGCAGCCGCCGGACTGCTGCAGGGGCTCGAGGCCAGCACCCACTGGGCAGCCGTCAACGAACTCGAAGCGTTCGGCGCCCGCTACACCGCCCGGCGGGTCGTCACCGAAGGCAAAATCGTGACCGCAGCCGGTGTGTCCGCCGGCATCGACATGGCCCTCACCCTCGCCGCCCGCATCGCCGGGGTCCGGGTCGCCCAAGCGATCCAACTGGCCATCGAATACGACCCGCAACCGCCTTTCGACAGCGGATCGGTGGCCAAATCGAAACCGGAGACCCTCACCCTTAGCCGTTCGCTCCTCGCGAAACGCGTAGCGGCGTTGCGCAGTGATCAGTGGCCAAGCATTAATGGGTGCTAGCGGTAATGACATGTTGTCGCTGGAGCCCAATTCTGGTGGAGACGAGGACGGCTAAACCCGGCATCGAAGCCGTGCCACCAAGCGGAGCCGGCCCCGCCATCACCAACCGCTATTGGTGGAGGTGACGTCGCGGCAGCGATCGCGGTTGCACCAGTGGGCGTCGGGGGTCGGCCTGCGGTTCAGCAGTCCTCCGGCCGACGTGGGCGGTTCAACACCCCCGAACGCAGCATCTGTTCGAGATTGGAGGTGCCGTGGTGTCAAGCGGCGGCGAGTTCTGGGCCACCGACGCGGGCACGAGAGACGACGTCGTCGCTCAGTGGGAGCACATCCTGTCGGCCACGTATCTGCCCTGGACGGTCGCGATCCCGGAGTTGCCTCGCCCCGATGTGTTCCAGGGATGGATCCGGCGCTGGTGGATCGATGACATCTTAATGGCCGATAGCCGGTGCGGACCGTGTTCCGGTAGGCGTGCTCGCCATCAACTTGCCAATACCGAGGGTGAATTCGTCTACGTAATGGTCAACCAGAAGGGGGCTATGACGCTCAGTCAGCGCCACACCGTAGCCACGCTGACACCCGGCGACGTCGCCGTATTCGACAGCACCCAGCGGAACCAATTCATCGTCCCGGAGTCATTATCGCTGCGCGGCATGGTGATACCGCGGGCGGCACTGGACGAGGTCGATGGGCATCCATGGATGCGCGACGGGGTCGTGCTCGACCCAACCGCCCCGGCAATACGGCTGCTGACGAATCATCTAGCTACGCTTACCGAGGTTTTGCCGGGACTGGGTTCCGCCACGATGAGCGCGGCCCGCATGGCGGCGTTGGAGCTGTTCGTCGGCGCGCTGCGCAGCGACAGCCACGTCTGCTCGGCCGCGAGCGTGCGGCCCGTGTTGCGGGCGTCGATCGAGCGGTATATCGATCGTCATTTGCTCGACGGCGCCGTCACGCCTGCCGCTATCGCGGCGGCTCATTGGGTGTCGATCCGCACCGTCAACCGTGTCTTCAGCGCCACCGGTCAGACCGTCGGCGAGGTCGTGCGCGCACGCCGGCTGGCACGCGCCCGAGCCGAGGTGACCGCCAGCGATCGGCCCATCTCTGAAATTGCTCACCGCTGGGGTTTCTCCGACACCAGCCACTTCAGCCGCACGTTCAAGGCCCACTACGGCTATTCACCAACGGACTACCGCAACGCCCACCCGCTGCGGCGGCCGGCTTCCTGAGGCATCGGTACCAACTGTGCCGAGGACCTGGGCGGCCTGGCCCGCGGTGTCGCGGCTGCGGACTACCGAAAAGCGGATCACCGCGGCCTGCCACCTGACGCAGCGGTACTCCGGCCTGTCGCGCTGATTCAAGCTCCAAACGGACCGGTTGACCACACTGAACTCACAGCGGCTCACGGCTGGAAACGAACGCGCTATGGAGGTAGATCATGACCGCAGGCGAAGCCGAGTTTCACGCCGAGGGCGTCGGACTGCTCGCATCCGCCGGTGAAGCGACCGGTTTGTTGGTCCGTCGGCTCGGTGCTTTCGAGCGGCTGTATCAGCGACGCGGGCAAAAGAACACGATGCACTTGTGCATGGTGGCCGAGCGCGCGGACCACCTCGACCCGTTCACCCCTTGCTGGATCGGTGGGAAGTGACGACGATACGAACACGCGGGGGTGATGTTTCCCCGGTGGCGCAGCCGAACTCGTGGTTTCGCACGCGGTCGCCCGAGCGGGCGACTCAGCATTGTGCGGTGTCTTTTTACCCGCATCGGCTCGAGCTACTGGGACGGGCGCACGGTTTTGGTCTGCACGAACGGGTCACCTGCGTGGGGCCGATCACACTTGGCGATATCACCTATGAGACCGACGTCCGGATGTATTTCGACGAGTCTCGCCCCAGCTACCATGTGTGTGTTCCTCTCAGAGGCTGGATTCAGGCGCGGCATCGGGGCCAGGAGCTGACCTCGACGCCCGCGTTGGGCTCCATTCTTCGGCCGGACGCGGGGATCACGGTGACCCGATGGCCTGGCGGCAGCCGCCATCTGCAGGTCAAGATCGACCAGATCGCGGTCGACAGAGCACTCGAGACACTGCTCCTCGAGGGGCTCGATTCGCCCGTCGCCTTCGGCGCAGCCCTGCCGGTGCAGGCTGGTGCCGCCCAGGATTGGGTGCGGCTACTGCTGATGGTGCACCGTCAGCTCCAGTGCCCGGACCCCCTGTTGCAGCATTCCCTGGTCTGGGACCCGTTGGTAGAAAGCCTGATTCATGGCTTGCTGTTGGTGGCCGACCACCCCTACAGCCGAGCACTGGCTGGCCCCGCGGCGCCGGGTCGACCCGGCGTTGTACGCGACGCGATGGATATCATCGAGGCCGGACCGCACCTGCCGCTCACCACCTCGGCGCTGGCCAGGCAGTGCCACGTCAGCGTGCGCACGTTGCAGGAGGGATTCCGCCGGCACCTGGGCATGTCACCGATGGCCTATCTGCGCGTGGTCCGACTCCAACGCGCCCACCGGGATCTGCGCTCGGCAGATGCCGACCACAGCAAAGTCGCCTGCATCGCGCATCGATGGGGGTTCACCCATCTCGGCCGGTTCGCCGCCGCACACAAGGAGATGTTCGGCGAAACACCGCTACAAGTCCTGCGCGCGGCCCACTGATTTCACCAATTCTGAGTGCTTTCATCAGCGCGCAGCGCAACTGGATGAGACTGGCCAAGTTGCAAAAGATCCGCTCGATCCAGAACCCTGCAGCCACCAGCCGTCAAAATCCCCTACGAAGTTCAGTGACCGACGCGTCGTGACCTTGGAGGGGAGACATCGCCGAAGTGAGCGTTAGCGGTTGTGGGGCGCGTCACTTGCGCCGGCGGTGTGCTTTGTCGCTGTTGTCTTCTGGCTTGGTGACTCAGTTGTACTCGTAGGCAGCTGACCAGTACCAGCAGACAGAAGATGCACACAAGTAATGTCATGTGTTATCACCTCCTAACGCCTACCCGGAGGGCGATCAATCGCTGATCTCCTGCATGTAACTTTCACCAATTGCCTTTCCACGAACGGAAGTCGTCCCCGCCGGCGACGCCCGTCGCACGCATTCTGCTAACGGGTATCTACGCCGACAAGGCGAAAAATCGAAGCGATGGCCTTGGTCCTGTCCCCGGCAGCGTAGGTGAGCGCGGTGACGGGCCGGTCGATTAGTCCTGGCCCGAACGCCTCGGTGGTAGCGGCCGGATGCAGGTGGGTGACTATCTCCAGTTTGTCGCAGAGTGCGACCGGGGCCTCATGCTCGATGGTGATCCGCAGCGGCGCGTTGAGCAGTTCGGGTGTGGTGAAGAGGTATTCTTCGACGCCGCTCCAGTACACAGAGTTGTTCATGTGGTCGAACAGGTCGATGTCGGTGACCCGCACTGGGTACTCGTGAACATGTGTCGCGTCCTCGCGGGTGCCGCCCTTGAGGTAGGCCTTCCACCGCAGCCGGTCCACATCGGTGGTGCGGCGCAGCCTTTCGAGGAAGTCGTCGCTGATGCGCGACGGCATGAAGCTGTCGGGGTTGATGTTAATCCAGAACGCCTCGGATTCGATCCGGCCGCCCCTGCGGCCGTCGATGCGTACCCGCTTCTCGCACCACCGGGTGGAGGTGGCTGAGCACCAGGTGCGCAACCGTAACGTGTCGGGGAATTCGATCGGTTTGATCACGTCGATCATCGTGCGGCGAACGACCCACAGCGGGTGGATGGCTTCAAATCCCCACTCCCGCAATTGGTCCTGCCCGATGTCCTGGGTGTGACGCGCGGTGGCGTCGAGCCGCAGCCGACCGTAGCGATCGATATCGGCCACCCGTAGCGGCCATTCGCGCTCGAACACGTCGGGATTCCCGTCGGGAACGGGCATGAGTACTTTGTCCAGCGTCATCACAGGCTGCCTGTTCCAGCTCCGGCCCGCGATCGCGGCTGCCCGAGGGTCTCAAGGTGACACGCGTCTGGCCCTATCAAGGTTCCCAACGTCCTTCCGCTACCGGGCGCGCTCACCTGGCGGAGTCCTTCGGAGCTGGATATCAGCACGCTCTTGCCCTCCAACGTGATCCAGCCGCGGTGGGCGAAGTCGCCCAACGCCTTGTTCACCGTTTCGCGTGACGCCCCGACCAACTGAGCGATCTCCTCCTGCGTCAAGTCATGGTCGACCCGCAGCCCGCCGTCCTCCTGGGTGCCGAACCGCTGCGCGAGCTGCAGCAACAGCTTGGCGATCCGGCCCGGGGCGTCGGTGAAGATCAGATCGGCGAGAGTGTCAATGGTGCGCCGCAGCCGGCGGGCAAGCACCCGCAGCAGTCGCGCAGTGATTTCGGGACGCTCAACCATCCACGCGCGCAACGCTTCGCGATCTATCGACAAGGCAAATAGGTCGGTCATTGTGGTGGCACTCGACGTGCGCGGCCCCGGGTCGAGGATCGATAATTCGCCGAACATGTCCGACGGGCCCATGACGGTGAGCAGAGTCTCGCGTCCGTCCGGGGAGCGGCGCGCGATCTTGACCTTGCCGGAAACAATGATGTAGAGGCGGTCACCAGGTTGCCCCTCGACGAACAGCGTATGCCCTCGCGGGAAGTCGACCCGGTGCAGTTGCCTCGTGAGCGCGGACACCCCGCTGGGCCCGACGCCCTGGAACAATCCCGTCCTGGCCAGGACCTCGTCGACGTCGCCTCGGAGCTGACCCATGAGCCGCTCGTCGACGTCATCACCATCCAGGTACTCGAGAGTGTCCGTCTGTGGCCAGCGGTCCGGCCAGCAGGCATCGAACGCGTCGCACGGAACCAGGTCCACGTCAAATACCGTCGGGTCAATGGCCATCTGGATACTCCTATCCAAGGCGGGCCGAGCCCGCATCGTCGTCCCTAAGGTGTCGGGTGCAGCGATGCACATGTCACATTTGCCGTTGTGCCGACCGATGTCACCCCGGGATCTTGAAATCCCCTAGTGGCCAGGCTAAGCGGGCGGTCGGCAAGATTCCTGGGACGGTCCGTCGGTTCGCGTTTTTCGGCTAGCGATTCAGCGTTCAGTGGAGAAATCGCAGACTGCGTCATCGTCTGACACCCATTTCCTGCAATGAGCGCCGCAGTTCTCGCAAGGCTGAATGTAGTCTCGATTTCACAGTGCCCTTGGGGATGTGCAGATCTTGGGCGATCTGTGCCGCCGTCCACCTCAAGTAGAAGCTGCGCCAAATCACCGCACGGTGCTCGGCCGACAGCCGCGCGAACGCCTCAGCGATTAGCACCCGGTCCAGGGCGGTGTTCACCTCGTCGGCACCGGCAGGCTCCGCGACCTCGGCAAATTCCCGCCAGCTCACCTCGTTGCGGAACCGTGCAGTACGGCTGTCGTCGATGATAATGTTGCGCGCGACGATGAATAGCCACGCCTGCGCTGATCGCTCACTGTCATCGGAGATTTCAGGGCGCTCCCACGCGCGCAGTAGCGTTTCCTGCACGATGTCCTCAGAGCGGACTGGATCCCTCGTCAGCCGCAAGACATAGCGCCATAAGGCGGCGGCATGCCTGTTGTAGAGCAGCCGCATCCGGGCCGCATCCGGATCATCTGTCCTGAAACGTTCATGTGACCGTGGGTCGTGCGCTCTGATCTGATGGACGGTGGCGGTACGTTCGATAGGCGCCTGATCCGAACTCATGCCAGACCTGGGCACCCGTCCCAGAGTTGCACTGCGGCGTGCCCGCCTCGTTACTGCAGACACGTCAGTTGCTGTCGGGTCAATGGGCATCTGGGTACTCCTATCCATGGCGGGCCGAGCCCGCATCGTCATCCCTAAGGTGTCGGGTGCAGCGATGCACGTGCCACATTTGCCGTTGTGCCAACCGATGTCACCGCGGGATCTTGAAATTCCACAGTGGCCAGGCTAAGCAGCCGATCGGCAAGATTCCTGCGACCGTCCGTCGGTTCGCGTTTTTCGGCTAGCGATTCAGCGTTCAGCGGAGAAATCGCCAGTGCGTCATCGTCTGACACCCATTTCCTGCAATGAGTGCCGCAGTTCTCGCAAGGCTGAATGCAGTCTCGATTTCACAGTGCCCTTGGGGATGTGGAGATCTTGGGCGATCTGTGCCGTCGTCCACGCCAAGTAGAAGCTGCGCCAAATCAC
>NZ_JBAPPI010000528.1:0-12053 GCF_049280035.1 Mycobacterium sp.
GTCGAATCCAGGGCGGACGCTGGCGGCATACAGCTGGTTCGCCAGTGCAGCGAGTTCTGCGGCGCTGATCGGCAAGTCGCTTTCGGCGTCTACCGCTCGGTACTCACTTGTACTCATGGAACTGGTCTACAGCGACCTTGTCGAGCACGGCGAGCGCGTCGTCGGTCAGCACAGCCAACGACGTGTACAGGGTGACCAGGTAGGTCGCGATCGCCGACTGGTTGATGCCGGTGAACCGCACCGACAGCCCCGGCGCCTGCTCGCCGACCAGACCCGGCTGGAACAGGCCGACCACGCCTTGGCGTTCCTCGCCGGTGCGCACCAGGATGAACTTGGTTTTGCCTTTTTTGACCGGCACCTTGTCCGAGGGAATCAGCGGGATGCCACGCCAGGTGATGAACTGGGCGCCGAACAGGCTCACCACGACGGGCGGCACACCCCGGAAGGTGGCCTCGCGCCCGAACGCGGCGATGCCTTGCGGGTGGGTGAGGAAGAAGCTCGGCGTCTTCCAGACCTTGGTAATCAACGCATCAAGGTCGTCCGGGGTCGGGGCACCACCCAGCGTTTTGATGGTCTGCTCCGGAGTCGCCTGCGCCAGCAGCCCGTACTCGGGGCTATTGACCAGTTCGGACTCCTGGCGTTCCTTGATCGTCTCGATGGTCAGCCGCAGCTGTTGCGCCACCTGGTCGTGCGGGCTGGAGTACAGGTCGGAGACCCTGGTGTGGATGTCGAGCAGGGTGGAGATGGACCGCAGCGTGTACTCCCGCGGGTTGGTCTCGTAGTCGACGTACGTCTCGGGCAGCGGCTCTTCGGTCCCGGCGCCTTCGTCGGCGTGGATCGCGACCTGCTCGGGATTGACCACCCGGTTCACCCGGTAGAGGCCGGCTTCCACCGGCACCCAGCTGAGCAGGTGAAGCAACCACCGCGGGGTGATCGTCGAGAGTTGCGGAACAGTCTTTGTCGCATTGGCGAGCTGCCGGGCAGCGAGATCGCTTAGTGCCTGAGACTCATTCTGAGCAGACGTCATCGTGGTCCTTCCGTGCGTGGCCGAATACTGCAGCGGGGCGTGAGCAGATCCATCGTCGCCCACCATGAGCGCGTCCGCGCGCCGAGCCTAGGCAAGTCTAGAACCCGGCCAAATGGTTTACAGCGGGCAGATCCGAACAGCCGGAAAACAACGATGCCCTATAGTGGGCCTATGCAACACCCCGCACAGCTGCGCCTTGTCCCGTCGCGCTGCCTCGTCGTGCACTGTTGTTGCTGTTGTTGTTGTTGATTTCCTGACGCCTTCTGACGCTGTAGAAATCTCCGCGCCACCCGTCAACGGGTGATTCCACCGGTCTGCCCGGCGGCATCAAGTCGCGCGACACTCAAAAGTCCTTCAGGAAGATCAACCACCCATGACATTGATGTCCATACCGACCCGTGCCTCGGCACAGGTAGCGAGCCGTCCACGCATCGTGGTCCGGCCGGCCAGCGAGCTGACACCCATGACCCGCTATCGGGGCGGCACCTACTCCCACACCGTGGATCGGGTCATCTTTACCGACGGCAGCTGGGCACGCACGGATCTCATCAGGCTCAATCCCAATGTGCCCGCCTACTCCTTGGATTTCGCCGGCATCGCGCCACATAACCCCTCGCGCTACCAACCGGGCAGCTGGTCTGAAGTGCCGCATCTGCTGGCGTCCGGCCACGAAGCCGAGGTCGACTGGATCCTGCGAAACTCCTTCCCGATGCGCCCGGCCGCCGAGGTCAGCCGACGAGTGCGAGAGGCCGGTTATCCGATCGGACCGGCGAACATCAGCGAACACGAAGCGATCGCCGCGACCCAGGCCGCGATCTGGTTCCTCACCAACGGGCTGGCCCTGGACACCCGGCCGCTCAATGTTCCGATCGCCGTTCATCGTGCCGCCGGACCGGTGATCACGTTTGAATTCGACGGCGAACCCCAACTCGGCGGCTACTCGGTGCGAACGGCCACTGACACTGCCGTCGAGTTGAGGTTGCAGAAATCAGCCAATGGCGTTGCATGGCAAGATGTTTCCGGATCACTGCTGACCACGGACGCTGCCGAAGGCCGCTACCAACGCACCCTCGGCGAGGGCAGCACGCTGTCGACCAGCAGCCACAGCCGCGGCGGACGCGGCTACCGCCATTACCGGCTGATCGCAACGTCAGAGACCGGTACACCCAAAATCGAGCACGTCAGCTTTTGGCTGACCGGCACTCGGCACTACCGCAACGCCGACAAAGTCGTGCATCTTTACAACTATTTGCTCGCCGGCGCACGCAAAGCCGCGCGCGACGCAGGCGAACCAGTACTCGTCGACACCCGCGCCACCGCTGAATCCGGGCTCATTGGACCCTTCCAGGTCCGAATCCCCCTGACGCTTAGCGCCACCGACGGTCATACCCTGGTCGACGCCGACGGTTTTGCGATTGGCGGGATCGTCGAACCCGGGACAGGTTTCTACCTACGCCCGGTGGCGGGCACGTCGGCGGCGACATTGACCGCGACGGCTCCGGCTAACCTGCCCGGACGAGTGCTGACCGGGCTGGCATCGGAGGGAGCGTCGCACCGATTCACCCCAGTTGCGCTAGCCATTCCGACCGCGATGGCCATAGAGTTCGACATTAGCTGGAAGGCCGACGACCCCTGGTCCGACATTGTTGGAGACAGATGTAAGTGAGTATCGCCAAGGACGTCACGGAACTGATCGGGCGCACGCCCCTGGTCCGGTTGAACCGGGTCACCGACGGTGCCGGCGCCGATGTTGTCGCAAAGCTGGAATCGTTCAACCCGGCCAACAGTGTGAAGGATCGCCTCGGGGTGGCCCTGATCGACGCGGCCGAGGAAGCGGGCCTGATCAAGCAGGACACCATCATCCTCGAGCCGACCAGTGGCAACACCGGCATCGCGCTCGCGATGGTCGCCGCGGCGCGGGGGTATCGGATCACGCTGACCATGCCCGAGACGATGAGCATCGAGCGCCGCAAACTGCTGCACGCGCTGGGCGCCGAGCTCGTCCTCACGCCCGGTCCCGACGGCATGCCTGGCGCCATCGCTAAGGCCGAGGAACTGGCCAAAACCGACCAACGGTATTTCGTGCCGCAGCAGTTCGAGAACCCGGCCAACCCGGCGATCCATCGCAAAACCACAGCCGAGGAGGTGTGGCGCGACACCGACGGCAACATCGACTTTTTCGTGTCCGGAGTCGGCACCGGCGGCACCATCACCGGCGTCGCCCAGGTCATCAAGGAACGTAAACCCTCCGTGCAGTTCGTGGCCGTCGAGCCCGCCGCCTCACCGGTGCTGTCCGGCGGCCAGAAGGGTCCCCACCCGATTCAGGGCATCGGCGCCGGGTTCATCCCGCCGGTGCTGGACCTGGATCTGGTTGACGAGGTCATCACCGTCGGTAACGACGACTCGATCAACCTGGCCCGGCGACTGGCGCGGGAAGAGGGGCTGCTGGTCGGCGTCTCCTCGGGTGCGGCAGTGGTGGCCGCGTTGCAGGTGGCTCGTCGCCCGGAGAACGCCGGCAAGCTCATCGTCGTTGTGCTCCCCGACTTCGGCGAGCGGTACCTGAGCACCCCGCTGTTCGCCGACGTAACCGATTAGCCATGCTCGCGGCGATACGGCGTGACATAGCGGCCGCCAGGCAGCGGGACCCGGCCGCCCCCACCACGCTGGAGGTGATCTTTGCCTACCCGGGCGTGCACGCGATCTGGGGTCACCGGATCAGCCACTGGCTGTGGAATCGCGGCGCACGGGTGGCCGCGCGCACGCTCGCCGAGCTCACTCGCATTCTGACCGGGGTCGACATCCACCCGGGCGCGACCCTGGGCCCCGGCCTGTTCATCGACCACGCGACCGGCGTGGTGATCGGGGAAACCGCGGAAGTGGGCGAGGACGTGATGATCTACCACGGCGTCACGCTTGGCGGTAGCGGCAGGGATACCGGCAAACGGCATCCGACGATCGGTGACCGGGTGGTCATCGGCGCCGGAGCCAAGGTGCTCGGTGCGATCAAGATCGGCGACGACAGCCGAATCGGCGCCAACGCCGTTGTGGTCAAGGAAGTCCCGGCGAGCGCTGTGGTCGTCGGGGTCCCCGGACAGATCATCAGCCGCACCGGGCCGGGCACCGGGGACGACTCGATGATGCCCGATCTGGTGGGCGTGAGCCTGCAGTCGTTGCTCACCCGGGTGGCCAAACTGGAGGCCCAGAACGACGGCGGCCCCCAGACTGGCCGGGTGATCCACCCGCCCGAGGCCGGAGTGTGGCACGGCGAGGACTTCTCAATCTGAGAATGGGCTCAACAGGACAACCACGCCGATGTGGACGATAATGTGCCGATGCGACCGCTTCTCGTGCTAGCCAGCGCCGCCGCCATCATCGGCCTGGCCGTGCCGGCGCTGGCCGACCCTCCCCCCGGCCCCGTTCCCGACGATCCTGCTGCCGATGCAGCTTTTCTGGACTCGCTCAATAAAGCAGGCATGACGTATCGCAACGGGCCGGACGCCGTCGCGGCCGGCAGAATGGCCTGCAACATGATGATCTCGGGGCGATCGGAAAAGGACGTCGTCGATGAGCTGTCCATGCGCAACCCCGGACTGAACAGCGGCGGTGCCATGCGATTCGCTGCTCTTGCATCAAGCACGTACTGCCCGGATTACCTGAGCAAGTCGAGCCAGCACACCACCCAGCCGCTTATCCCGGGTCTTGGTCCCAAGCCACTGGGCCAGTAAGAAACGCTTGCTCCCCCGGGTGGACTCGAACCACCAACCCTTCGGTTAACAGCCGAATGCTCTGCCAATTGAGCTACAGGGGACTGCTCGCTGTCCGCGTTCACGGTGGCGCGGATCGCTGGATGACTCTAGCGTACTGGCGTGCCGACGCCCAAGCAGACTGATCGCCCGCCGAGGGGCAATCGCTCGCGAGAATGGGGCAGGATGGAGTCATCGCACCAACGTCTGGAGGGACCGCTTTGATCCGGTATGTCGTCGTGCTGGGACTGGGCTACGTGCTGGGCGCGAAGGCCGGGCGGCGCCGCTACGAGCAGATCGTCGGCACCTACCGCGCCCTGACGAGCAGTCCCGCCGCCAAGTCGGTGATCGAAGGGGGACGGCGCAAGATCGCGAATCGGGTCTCGCCCGACACGCGGATGGTGACGTTGACCGAGATCGACAACGACACCGCTGTTGTCGAGCCGCAAAGACCACGCCGTGACGATCGCAAGCGCGGCGAAGCCGGGCGCAGCGGGTCGTCACAAAAGTTCAGCGCACCCTGACAACGAGGTACTCAGGCAGTGAGATCGTCGCCGCTGGCCTGCTGCAGCAGGCTGCGCCGATAGGCCTCCATCGCAACCAGGTCGCCGAACAGAGCGTGGTACTCGTCGCCTTGCTCCACCGGCGACATGCGCTGCAGTTTCGACTTGACCTCCGCAATCTGCCGACCGACCCACACCTCCTGTAGGCGGGCCAGCACCCCAGCGATGTAGCGCGGCAGCTTCTCGTCGTCGTCGACCCGGATGGTCTCGACGCCAAGCTCGCTGATCAACCCGGCGGCCGCCGGCGACGGGGCTTTCTGGCGCACCGCATCGAGCCACTCGGCCCCGCCGATGCCGGTCCCGGTGCCACCCGCCGCCTCGATCGTGGTGCAGACCGCGGCGTAGCCGGGATGGGTGAAGCTTTCCACGGTCAGCGCGTCGAACACCGGCCCGGCCAGCGCCGGGTACTGCAAGGCCGACTTGAGCGCCTCGCGCTGCGGCCACAGCGTGGGGTCGTGCGGGTCGGGACGAAGGGCAGCGAAGTCGGGCGCGCCGGTGTCGGCCTGGGCTGCGGCGGCACGACGTGGCTTGGCATGGCGCTGGCCCGTAGGGTTCTTCGCCTCTTCGCGCACCCGGCCGACGACCTGCGCCACATCCGACCAGCCGACCCAGCCCGCCAGCTGGCGGGCGTACTCGTCACGCAGCGTGGGGTCTTTGATCTGGGCGACCATCGGTACGCAGCGGCGCAGCACGGCCACCCTGCCCTCGGCGCTGTCCAAGTCCACCTCGCTGAGCGCAGCGCGAATCGCGAACTCGAACAATGGAGTTCGCCGCGCCACCAGATCACGCAACGCGCCGTCGCCGGACGCCAGCCGTAGATCGCAGGGGTCCATACCGTCGGCGGCGACCGCGACGAAGGACTGGCCCGCCAGATGCTGCTCGCCGCCGAACGCCTTGAGTGCCGCTGCCCGGCCCGCTTCGTCGCCGTCGAACACATAAATCAGTTCACCGCGAAAGAAGTTGTCGTCCATCATCAATCGGCGCAGCATCGCCAGGTGCTCGTCACCGAACGCGGTGCCGCAGGACGCGACCGCCGTCGTCACGCCGGCCAGGTGCATCGCCATCACGTCGGTGTAGCCCTCGACGACGACGGCCTGATGGCCTTTGGCGATGTCGCGTTTGGCCAAGTCGAGACCGAACAGCACCGAAGACTTCTTGTACAGCAACGTCTCCGGAGTGTTGACATACTTGGCTTCCATCGGGTCGTCGTCGAACAGTCGTCGCGCCCCGAACCCGATCACCTCGCCGGCTGACGAGCGAATCGGCCAGAGCAACCTGCGATGGAACCGATCCATCGGGCCGCGACGGCCTTCCCGCGACAAGCCCGCCGCCTCGAGCTCCTTGAACTCAAAACCTTTGCGCACCAGATGTTTTGTCAACGAATCCCAGCCCGACGGCGCGAACCCGCAGCCGAAATGGCGTGCGGCGTCGGCATCGAAATTCCGCTCGGTCAGGTATTTCCGGGCAAGCTGCGCCTCCGGGGATTCCAGCGCGGCCGCATAAAACGCCAGCGCCTCGGCATTGGCGGCGAGCAGCCGGCTGCGACTGCCCCGGTCGCGCTGCACACTGGTGGCAGCGCCGGTGTAGCTGATCGTGTGCCCGGCCCGGTCGGCCAGCAGCTCAACCGCCTCGACAAAGCTGACGTGCTCGATCTTCTGGACGAAGGCGTACACGTCGCCGCCTTCGCCGCAGCCGAAGCAGTGGAAGTGGCCGTGGTTGGGCCGCACATGAAATGACGGCGACTTTTCGTCGTGAAATGGGCAGAGGCCCTTCAGCGAATCCGCACCGGCACGTCGCAGCTGGACGTAGTCGCCGACGACGTCTTCGATGCTGACTCGTTCGCGGATGGCGGCGATATCGCGATCGGAGATACGGCCGGCCATCGGCTCAGTGTAGAGCGCCCAACAGGAGCCGAGGACGCGAAGATTGACTGTCTGTGGCTAACCGGTGCCGATCACGCCGCACGCGATGCGCTTCTCGGCGTCGGGACCGTACTCCCCGCCGTGCACCATGAGGGCTGTCTTGTTGCCCGCCAAAAGATCGTCCCTGGTGAACGCGTCGGTGGTGGTCACCAGGTACGCGGCGCCGTCCTTGCGGACCTGCAGCGTGGACAGGTCACCGCTGGGTGGTTCGCCGGTGTGCCCCGGTGCCTGGTAGTGCATGCCGGCAGACAAGAAGTCGCCCGGCGCACCTCCCATCGGATCAGGCGAGTTGGGCTCGCATTTGCCGATCTCGTGGATGTGCATGCCGTGGAGCCCCGGCGTCAGGATGCCGTTCGCGGTCGTCTTCACCGTGACAGTGGCATAGCCGTTGGCGAATTCGAAGGTGGCAGTGGCCACCGAACGGCCATCAGCGGTGTGCAGTTCGGCGCTGAGTGTTTGGGCAGAGGCGGCAGCGCTCGTTGAGGAGGAACCTGGGGACGGCACAGACGAACTGCTGGACTGCTGATGGGAGCTGCAGCCGCTAAGTGCGACGGCAGCCGACAACGTGGCGACAACAACATTGGTGTGCTTGACCATAAACCCAGCCTAGTGCGGCTCAGGGCTGTGCTTAATCGCCCGCCTCCTCAGCCCGCCGTTCCGGCGCGCATCGTCACCGGGCTAAGTGGTCTCGATGCGTTCCAGACGTCCCTCGGTGATGGAGGCGATCTGATCGACGATGACCCGCAGCCGCTCACCGTCGTCGGCGGCGGTGTTGAAGGCTGGCACGAACACCGGGTCGAGGGTCCTGGGCGCCCCGGCCAACAGCCAATGCGCCACCCCGTGGATTCGCTCGCGTTGCGAGCGCTGACGCTCCTGATGACGCGGATCGGACATGATGAATTGCAGCGCCAGAGTCTTGAGCAACGCAACCTCGGCGCGCACCACCTCGGGGACCCGCAAGTCGGTTTGGTAGCGGGCGAGCTGCGCGGAACCCGCGGCGGCCCTGGTGGCTGCGATCGCCGCCGACGCGAACCGGCCCACCAGCTCGCTGGTCAGCTGCTTGAGCGCGACCGAAGCCGCCAGCGTGCCGTCGTACTTGCCGACCGCGGCGACCACCGGTAGCCCGGACAACCGATGCGCCGCGGCGGCCAGGTCGTCGGCCCGCACCCGGGCGAAGTCGCGTTCCCCCAGTTTGGCCAGCGCGGCCGCTTCGTCATCGTCAGCGAGCACCCGTAAGTCGATCCGGCCGGACACGACGCCGTCTTCCACGTCATGCACCGAATAGGCGACATCATCGGCCCAATCCATCACTTGGGCTTCCAGACAGGCCCGATCTGCGGGGGCATGTTCGCGTACCCAGGCGGCTGCATCGCGGTCGAAATCGTAAAAGCCGAACTTGCGTCGATCCCGACCGCGCGTCCAGGGATATTTGGTGACCGCATCCAGACCCGCGCGGGTCAGGTTCAGTCCCACACTATGTCCTTGCTGATCAAGAACTTTGGGCTCCAAGCTGGTCAGGATCCGGAAGTTTTGCGCATTACCCTCGAAGCCGCCGTGCGCCGCCGCGACCTCATCGAGCGCCTGCTCGCCGTTGTGCCCGTACGGCGGGTGCCCGATGTCGTGGGCCAGACCGGCCATGTCGACAAGGTCTGGATCGCAACCAAGCCCGATCGCCATCCCTCGCCCGATCTGGGCGACCTCCAGCGAATGAGTCAGTCGCGTGCGTGGCGTGTCGCTATCCCTCGGTCCGACGACCTGTGTTTTGTCAGCAAGGCGGCGCAGCGCAGCGCTGTGCAGCACCCTGGCGCGATCCCGGGCGAAGTCGGTGCGGTGCTGACCCTCAGTACCCGGCAAGCCCGCGGTCTTCGGTGCTTCGGGAACCACCCGCTGGCGGTCGAAATCGTCGTAGGGATCTTGGAGACTCATCGACGAACAGTCTGCCAGCCCCTCCCGATCGCACGGCGGAGCGGATTAGATTGTCGGGCATGAGCACTGTCCGCTCGCTCGCCGTGTTCATGGCGATGCTGATTACCGCCCTAGCAGTCGCACCCTCCGCCGCCGCGCAGCCGCCCTTCCGGCTCGCCACCTACGTCAGCGACGAGGCTGGCGTCTTAAGCGGCTCGGAGCGCATCGCAGTCCAGTCGGCCACCGGCAAGCTCTACTCCGACCGCCGCATTCAGCTATGGGTGGTTTATGTCGACAACTTCTCCGGGCAATCGGCGGTCAGCTGGGCGCAGAGCACGCGAGCCGCCAGCGACTTGGGCGACTTTGACGCGCTGCTCGCCGTCGCCACCGTCGACCGTTCCTACGCGTTTTTGGTACCCAACAGGGTGCCGGCCATCAACTCAAGTCAGGTCGATGATCTGCGGCGCAACCAGATCGAACCCGCGCTACGCCGCGGCGACTGGAGCGGTGCCGCGGTCGCGGCGGCCAACGGGCTCGACCGGGGGCAGCAGTCCACGCACCGGACGGCGATGCTGATCGCGGTGGGCGTCATTGCGATCCTGGTGGTGGGATTGCTTGTGGCCGAAGGTTACCGGCGCCGTCGGCGACGCGCGGCCGAACTGGTTGCCGCGCGCCGGGTCGACGCCACCGATCCGGATGCGCTGGCGGCGCTATCGCTGGGTGCGCTCGACGACTTGTCGCGGTGGAAAGTTGTCGACGTCGATAACGCGGTTCGCACCAGCGCCAACGAGCTGGCGCTGACGATCGAGGAGTTCGGCGAACAGCGAACCGAGCCGTTCAGCCGTGCCTTGAGCAACGCCAAAGCCGCTCTAGCACAGGCGTTTACCGTGCGCCAGCAACTTGACGACGCGATACCCGAGACACGCGCGCAGCGGCGCGAGCTGTTGACGCAGGTGATCGTCTCGGCGGCGAAGGCTGATCGCGAGCTGGAGTCGCAGCGCGAGGCCTTCGAAAAAATGCGTGACCTGGTGGTCAACGCACCGTCGCGGCTCGACGGCCTGACTCAGCAGATGGTCGAGTTGACGGCGCGCATCGCTCCGGCTGAACAGCGAATGACAGAGCTACACGACGAATTCGATCCTGATGCGCTGACTTCGGTGGCCACCAACGTCGCGACCGCCAAGGATCGGCTGGCATTCGGCGACCAAAACCTCAGCCGCGCCCGTGATCTGGCGGCTAGGCCGGTCAGCGGCGAACAAAGTGGACTGGTCGACGCCGTGCAGGCGGCTGAATCGGCGCTGGGACAAGCCCGTGCGTTGCTAGACGCAGTGGACAGCGCCGCCAACGACATTCACCACGCGGTCGCCACGCTGCCGTCGCTGATCGCCGACATCCAGGTGGGTATCGAGCACGCCGACACGCAGCTGCAAAGCGCGCCGCAAACCAAAGCGGCGCACGTTCGCGAATTGGCCAGCGTACGGGATGCGGCGAAAAAGGCCCTCGACGCTGGCCGCGCCAGCGGTTCGGCCGATCCGCTCGGCGCGTTCACCGAACTGACCAAGGCCGACGGCGACTTGGACCGGCTCCTCGACACCGTCGCCGAAGAGCAAGCAGCCGCCGAGCGACTCAACCGTACTTTCGAGCAAGCCCTGTTTACGGCGCAGTCGCAGATCCACGCCGTCTCCGATTACATCGACACCCGCCGCGGCAGCATCGGACCCGAGGCGCGGACCCGTCTCGCCGAGGCAACCCGGCAACTGCAAGCCGCCCAAGATAAACGCGAGACCGACATCGGCGAAGCGATCACACGTGCCAACACCGCGGCGACGCTGGCCGCTCAGGCTCAGTCACTTGCCAACGACGATGTCCGATCCGCCCAGGTCGCCTACACCGGACGCTACGGCGGCGGCGACCACACGGGCGCGATGATGGGCGGGATCATCATCGGCGACATGCTCGGCGGAGGTTTCGGCGGCGGTTGGGGTGGCGGCTGGGGCCCAACGTCGTTCGGCGGTTCATCCGGCTCATCCGACGGCGGCTTCATGGGCGGCGGCGGGCGGTTCTGAGGTCGTGATCGCGCCAGACAGGGAGAGGCGCGGCAGCCCACCACGCCCTAGTGTGCTGCCGCGCCGAATCCGGAAATCCCGATCCCCTAGTCGTCCGAGCAGCTAGATAAATCGTCCGGGTGGCTAGATCATATTGGTCGTACGAGTAATAGTTGGTGAAGTTGGCGAAAATTTTTCCGCTGTTTTGGCAAGTGCGACTTCTAGCAGGCTCGCAGGCGCGATCCCTATAGTCGACGACCGCATCGATGCCCACTCGCTCCTGCGTCATCTCGTCACGCTCCCGGATGGTCACGGCGTGATCCTCGAGCGAGTCGAAATCCACCGTCACGCAATACGGGGTGCCGATCTCGTCCTGGCGCCGGTAACGGGGGCCGATGGCGCCGGCGTGGTCGAACTCGATGTTCCAGCATTTGCGCAACTCGGCGGCCAGATCGCGGGCCTTGGGGCTCAGATCGGCGTGCCGGGAGAGCGGCAGCACGGCCGCTTTGACCGGCGCCAGCCGGGGATCAGCCGCAGGACCGTGCGCTTGTCCACCCCGCCCTTTGGGGTGCTCAAACAACCGCATGTTCTCCGGATCAATGCCCAGGTCGACGTACCAGGCCAACCTGGTATCGATCCAATACTGGTGCCACTCCGTGGCGGTCGCGGGCTCGACGAAGAACTCCATCTCCATCTGCTCGAACTCACGGGTGCGGAAAATGAAGTTGCCCGGGGTGATCTCGTTGCGGAAGGACTTGCCGACCTGACCGATACCGAAGGGCGGCTTGCGCCGGGAGGTGGTCTGCACCGTGAGGAAGTTGATGAAAATGCCCTGCGCGGTTTCCGGC
>NZ_JBAPPI010000529.1:0-2139 GCF_049280035.1 Mycobacterium sp.
GCGGGAATGCCGGCCGCGCGGCGCGGACGTGGGGTGGCCAGCGAGATCGCGCTGGCCCGGCGGGACTCGCCCGCGCGGGGTAACCGGCATCTCGGCTTCGCCAAGGCCTTGGTGCACGAGATGCCGCACACCCTGGCCGCGTTGGAGGCCGGCGTGTTGACCGAATGGCGGGCCACCCTGATCGTGCGCGAAAGCGCGTGCCTAGACGTTGAAGACCGGCGCGTTTTGGATGCCGAGTTATGCGCCGACCCGGCCGGCCTGGACGGGATGGGTGACGCGCGGGTCGCGGCGGCGGCCAAGACGATCGCGTATCGACTGGATCCGCACGCGGTGGTCGACCGGGCCGCCAAAGCCGAAGCCGAGCGCACGGTGACCATTCGGCCCGCACCCGACACGATGACGTATCTGACCGCGCTGTTGCCCGTGACGCAAGGCGTGTCGGTGTATGCGGCGCTGCGACGGGAGGCCGATATGTGCGCCGACGGGCGTGCACGGGGCCAGGCGATGGCCGACACGCTGGTCGAGCGGGTCACCGGCCGCAGCGCGGCGGCGGCCACGCCGATCGCGGTGAACCTGGTGTTATCGGACGAAACTCTGTTGGGCGATTGCGACGCGCCTGCAGAGATCGGCGGCTACGGCCCCATCCCGGCGGCCGTCGCCCGCAGATTGGTCTCGGGCGCTGTCACCGATGCACGATCGCGGGCCACGCTGCGCCGGCTCTACGCTCATCCGGGCTCCGCGGCACTGGTGGCAATGGAGTCACGGGCCCGGCTGTTTCCCCGCGGGTTGGCCGCCTTCATCGGGCTACGGGATCAGCGCTGCCGCACGCCCTACTGCGACGCGCCGATCCGCCATCGCGACCATGCACGACCATGGGCCCGCGGCGGCGCGACAAGCGCGGGCAACGGGTTAGGGCAATGCGAGCGATGCAACTACGTCAAAGAAGTCGCCGGCTGGCACGTCGAACCGAGTGTCGACGAAACCCACAGGCACACAGCGGAATTCATCACTCCGACGGGTGCACAGTATCGCTCGGGCGCGCCTCCGCTGCCGAGAGCGCCGGTGCGAATGGAAATTAGTGAGGTCGAAATCGCCGTGGGGATCGCAATCTCGGACTTGCACGCTGCTTAGATAGCTGCTGGCCCCCGCATTGCGCAACGAGTACCGTATTAGCGCGGACGAGTTGGCTGGGCGGCCGCGGCTCGCACTGGTTCAGTAGTGAGTCGAGGAAAGTCCGGACTTCACAGAGCAGGGTGATTGCTAACGGCAATCCGAGGTGACTCGCGGGAAAGTGCCACAGAAAACAAACCGCTACCTGGTAGTAAGGGTGAAACGGTGCGGTAAGAGCGCACCAGCATTCCGGGTGACCGGAATGGCTTGGCAAACCCCACCCGAAGCAAGGCCAAGAAGACCGCACCACGGTGCGGTCGCGCAGGCGCTAGAGGGTTGCTCGCCCGAGCCTGCGGGTAGGCCGCTCGAGGCACCCGGTGACGGTGTGTCCAGATGGATGGTCGCCCCCGCATGATGCGGAACAGAATCCGGCTTACAGGCCAACTCGCCCGCCCCAGGCCTGTAGCCTGCATGTTCAGCTAGTGGAACCGCTTTCCGTCCGCAGCCGTCCGCAGTAGATTCAGCGCCGAGTACCGAATCAATCGCATCCCATGTAGCTGTTCGGCGATGACCGAATTATCCGAGTCGTGCGTCGCGCAGAGCTTCCCAGCGTTACTCTTTGCCGATGATCGCGGGCGAGAAGGCGCCTGACTTCACTCTGTATGACCACACCGGTCGGCCTCGGAAACTGTCCACGCTCCTTTCCGACGGCCCGGTTGTGCTGTTCTTCTTCCCATTAGCGTCCTCACCGATCTGTACCGCCCAGGCGTGTTATTTTCGGAACCTAAGCGACGAATTCGCCAGGGTGGGCGCCCAGCGGGTGGGCATCAGCACGGACACCGTCGACAGGCAGGCCCACTTCGCTCAACAACGCTCGTTCGACTATCCGCTGCTCTCCGACGCGGACGGCGTGGTGTCCGAGCTGTTCGGGGTGCACCGAGGCAGGCTCGCCAAGCTGCGTCGATCCGTCGGGGCGCGGGAGGAGACCCGGCGTGGCCGGCACGCTCGGCGCCGCGGCCTGCTGGCCCG
>NZ_JBAPPI010000530.1:0-4276 GCF_049280035.1 Mycobacterium sp.
GCCGTGGTCGTATGCCAGCCCGTCGGACAGCACCACCAGCAGCCGCCGTGACGTTCCGCCGCGTGCCTCCAGGACCGCCGAGCCGTGGCGAATGGCCGCACCCAGGCGGGAGTACGCGCCAGGATCCAGACTGTTCAGCCGCTTCATGGCCCGGGAGTCCAGATGGTCGTCAAATCGTTTGACGGGCACCATGCTCACTGCGCGCCGGCCCTGCGAGTAATAGGCGTAGAGCGCAACCCGGTCGCCCAGGTCGTGCAGCGCAACCATGAGGTTGGCAACTGCCGCACGCTGTTGTTCGTGCACCGTCCGCCCCATTGTCCCGGGCTCCGCCGCCGACCCCGATACATCAAGCAGGAGCAGCACCGACAAGTCGCGCCGGCGCCGAAGGCTGTCTAGGTAGACCGCCTCATCGGGGACCGACCCGGCGATCACCTCGACACGCGCTTCGACTGCGGCGTCGATGTCGATATCGTCGCCCTGCGACTGGCGGTGGCGGCGGTGCAGACCCAATCCAAGTCGCGATAGCGGCCGCCGCATGCCGATCGCGGCTTCTCCATCTGGGATCGATTGGGTCAGCTGTGCCGTGATCTTCGGCTCGACCTCGCGCACGGTGCACCAGGCATCGCGGTATCTCTTGCGGATGGCGTCCCATTCCGGGTACGTCACGCCATCAGGGGCAAGAATCCCGCGGTCTTCGGCGTTCCCGTGGTCATCGCTCGACGCGGAGGCCAGCGATGACACGGCGTGCACACCGCGATTACCGGAGTTCATCCGGTGCGTCGGGGTATCCGCGCCGGGTGGCCCGCCGCCACGACCGGTCTTGCGCGCCGAAGACAGCATCTTCTTCAGCCACTTGCCTATAAAGCCGCCTCCGCCAACCGGACTGGTGAACATGTCGGGATCGTCGGAATCGTCGATCTCGCCGTCTTGGAGGTCCTGGAGTTCCTGTGCGCCGCGGTTTCGCGGCACATGTTGGGGGCTTGCCTGGTCTTCTTGTTTGCTCGGTCGGGAGCACGCAAGTACTTTCGCTGCGCGGATCACGCCGAATTCCGGCGCCGGGTCGGCGATCGCTGCCCGCCCGCCGGCAATTCTCAGCGAAGCGGCGGGCGATTCGCTGCGACTTGCGATATCGCGGTTGCCCAAGGAAGCCAAGATGCCCGGCAGCAGGTCGCCATTGGCGACTAGCGCGCGGTGTCCCTCGACCGCTAGGTAGCGCCGGGCCTGCCGCGGGTGGCGGACCAGGGAACGCACGACCTCGCGATCTAGGCTGCCGGCCGTGATCAGCGAGGCTTGCACCGCAATCGCTTCGAGCTTCGCACGGGCTCGCGCGGCGGCATCGACGAAAATCGTCTGGCCGTCAGTCCACGCGAGTGCACCCGGTTGCAATTCGGCGACCGCCACCGGTCGGCCCGCAAGTGCAGAAGCGAGCATGCCCAGGGCCTGCAACCGATCGCCAGCAGCGTCGCTTGCCACGCACCACCTCCGAACCCCGCCGACCTCGTTGACCAAATATCTGTTCCAACGTAAAGTCCGGCTTGGCCCCAGTCAATCGCGCGAGGTAAACCAGAGAACGTGGATTTTTCATACCCACCAGAGGTGGAACAGGTCCGCAAGGAGCTGCGCGCGTGGTTGGCCACGAACCTCACCGACGACGTTATAGCGGCTGGCCGCCGGCGAGGCCGGGACGACGCCGGATTCGAGATACTTCGAGCATGGAATGCGACGATGGCCGACGCCGGCTGGGCCGCGGTCTCCTGGCCGCAGGAGTACGGCGGCCGCGGCGCGACAGTACTCGAGCAGTTGGTGTACGCCGAGGAGACAACTCGCGCTCGGGTGCCAATGCCCCTCAACGTGATCGGCATGAAAAACATCGCGCCTGCGATCATGCAGTACGGCACCGAAGCCCAGAAGCGCACACTGCTCCCCCGGATGATGCGAGCCGACGACATCTGGTGCCAGGGCATGTCGGAGCCCGAGGCGGGCTCGGATCTCGCCTCGCTGCGCACCCGCGCCGTTCGCGAAGACGATCACTTCATCGTCAACGGTCAGAAGATCTGGACTTCGCTGGGCTACCGCGCCGACTGGTGTCAGCTCTACGTGCGCACGGACCCGGACTCACCAAAGCACAAGGGCATTTCCTGCCTGATTGTCGACATGTCGTTGCCAGGTATCGAGGTCCGGCCACTCGTCACGCTCAGCGGCGAGGCCGACTTTGCGGAAGTGTTCTTCAATGACGTGCGGGTGCCCGCGGATGCCCTGCTCGGCCCGGTAAACGGAGGCTGGCAGATCGCGACAACGACGCTGAGCCACGAGCGTGCCGGCGCAGCGCGCCTCTACACCGAGATGCAGATGCGGCTGACGGACCTGGTGGCCGACCTCGCCGACGTTCGCATCGATGGTCGACCCGTACTCGAAGATGCCACAACATTGCGGCGCCTCGGCGAAATCGCCTTGCGTATCAAATATCTCGAGGTGCTGTGTCAGCGCTCGATCTCGGCGATCCTGCACGGCGGCGACGCATTCGGCTCGGCGAGCCTGGCCAAGACGATCTGGGGTGAGGTCGGACAGGAGATTGCAGCGCTGGCATTCGACCTGCTTGGGTCGCACGCCAACGGTCGCCGGTGGGCCGACTATCGCTTGACGTCGCGCTCGCTCACCATCGCGGGCGGCACGACGCAGATCAACAAGAACATCACCGCGCAGCGGGTCCTGGGGTTGCCACGCTCATGAATTTAGAACTGAGCGACGAGCAGATCGCGCTGCGCGACACCGTGCGAAGCTTCCTTGCCGAAAAGGCATCGATCGCCGGCCATGTCCGCCCGATGCTCGAGGACCCGACCGGCACCATCGAGGCGGTCTGGCGAGGGCTCGCCGACTTGGGAACCACCGGTCTGCTGGTGCCACCGGAATGCGACGGCGCCGGCATGACAATGGTCGAGGCCGGCATCGTGCTCGAGGAGCTTGGCGCCGGACTGCATCCCGGACCGTGGCTGTCCACTGCGGTCGCCGCGACTCGCGCACTCACGCGGTTCGGTGTGGACAACAGCACGGCTGCACCGCTTTTCAGCGGAATTGCAAACGGCTCCAGCACTGTCGCAGTGGGCCCCCTTGATGGCGTTCGCCCCGCTGCGGTCGAACTGGGCGACGGCATAGTGCTGCGTGGGGCGATCGACCACGTCTGGGATGTCGCTGCCGCCGACGTGCTGCTGGTACTGGCCGATGAACGGGACAGCACAGGGCTTTTCGCCGTCCAGATGCCGACGCCAGGCGTGCAGGTTACACCGCAAACCGGAATAGACCAGACCCGCAAGCAATTTCGCGTCATACTCGACGACACGCCAGCGCAACATCTGGCCACTGCGTCGCCGGATACCGTTGAGGCGCTGGTCGATGACGTCGTCATCGCCTGGGCTGCCGACGCGCTCGGCGCTGCGCGCGCAGTCATGTACCTGGCCGTCGAATACGCCAAGCTGCGGCGCCAATTCGGCCAACCGATCGGTGCGTTCCAAGCGGTCCAGCACCTCTGCGTCGATATGTACGAGACGGTTGAACTCGCCCGCAGTGGCGTGATCCACGCACTATGGGCCGCCGACGCCGCCGATCGTGAAGAGCGGCATTTGGCTGCGATGCGAGCCAAAGCCTTCGCCGGCCGGTTGGCCACCGTCGCGGACAACGCCATCCAGGTATTCGGCGGTATCGGCTACACCTGGGAGCACGATGCCCACCTGTATCTCAAGCGATTACTGAGCTGGAACGCATTTCTTGGCGGACCCGACCGCTACCTCGTCGAGGTGGGCGCGCAATTCGCCGAATCAGTCCTGCACTGAGGCTTCGAAGAGGAGTGGCCATGATCGACTTCACCGGACAAGTGGTAATCGTCACCGGCGCCGGCCGCGGCCTCGGACGCTTGTACGCGCTCGAGTTGGCGCGCCGCGGCGCCGCGGTGGTGGTCAACGACCTGGGCGGATCCATGCATGGCGATGGTGCGGACACCAGCGTCGCCGACGCGGTCGTCCAAGAGATCGAACGCGCCGGCGGTGTCGCCGCGGCCTCACACGATTCCGTCGATAGCCCCGAGGGCGGCGAAGCGATCGTCCGCATCGCCATCGACCAATTCGGTCGCCTGGACGCGGTGGTGAGCAACGCGGGCATCTTCAACAGCGTGCCCTTCGAGGATCTGTCGCAGGCCGACTGGCGGCGGATGCTCAGCGTGCACCTGGACGGTGGATTCTATGTGAGCCAACCGGCATACCGGGAAATGAAGGCGGCCGGCTAC
>NZ_JBAPPI010000531.1:0-10879 GCF_049280035.1 Mycobacterium sp.
GCCCCGAAAACATCCGGCGAGTGGCCGCCACCCTGGCGGCCGCCGGCACGGCGTCGCCATGACCTTCGAGGCCGTCTGAGACCTACGTGAACCCGGCGATCCTTTCCGCGTTGTCGCCCAACACCGACGAGAACTACTGACGACAATCACCGGGTCAGTTCACGGTGCCGCGGGTTACTTGCGGCCCGGGCGCAGCGCGATGTCGCGACAAGAGGCGCGCTGCTTGACCCGGCGCACCGAGTTGGAGCATCGCGGCCAACGCCGTTTCGAGGATCACTTCTTGTTGCACACGACTACCGCCAATCGACGGAAGCCCGGCGAGCGATTCGAGGAGGTAGTCGAGCGCGGCGCGTGGCTCACCCGCAGTCAACGCAATAAGACCTTCGCCGATGAGACGCAACGTCGTTGCTTGCGCATCGGTCGCAGCCGGAACTTTGATCGCGCGAATCGCGGCCGGATCATTCGCGGCGGCCAATACGAGCAGCGCGTGGAATGCGATGAAAGGCGTTTGCGGCGCAGACGCAAGCGAGCCGGCCTCAGCGAGCACCGGCATCGGATCAGGTGGAGTAACCCAATCCGGATGCAGGCGCGCCCGCCATGCGAGCGAACCGGCATCGACGAGACAGCGCACGTCCTTCGAGTGGGGTGGCGCGAGAAACGCGGCGTACCGACGCGCCGCGGCAGCCGCGTCGCCCATCGCAAGCTCGTGCAGCGCGGCGTGCCACTGAAAGTGCGGGAGGTAACGCTGCGTGCTGCCGTCGCTCGGGATCCAGTCCGTCAGCCATTTCAGCCCGGCCCCATGCGCGTCGGTCTCGTAGTGCACGTGCGAAAGCGCATGCGCGGCATTGCCATTGCCTGGATCGAGTTCGAGCGCGGCATCAGCCAGGTCGGCTGCGTCGTACCAGAGGCCCTGCTCTGTTCGGCCGTAGGCGCGCAGGCCGAGATACCATGGCGCCTCGCCGTGCACGCCAGTGAATTGCTCGACGTACTGCCACGCGTCCGGCAACGCGTCGCCGGCCCCCGCGAACGCGATCGACGGCGCGAGCACCAGCAATGCGACTGCGTCGTCCGGTACCCGCTCGAGATGGTCGATGAGTGCGTCGGTGCCCGCCGCGTTTCCCTTCTCGCACCACGTCGCGATGGCCTCGACGTGGCTGCGGTCTTCGTCGCTGCCATGTGCAAGCGCCGCGCGCGCTCGAGCGAGGTGGCCGGCGACCGCGTCAGGCCCGCCCGCGCGGTCGGGCCGTTCGGTGGCAATCATCGCGAGCGCGACGTGCGCACGCGCGTGGTGCGGATCTTCCGCGACCGCGGCAGCGAAGGCGACCGACGCGCCGTCTTGGACGGCGAGCAGGCGACGCACACCCTCGGCATACGAAGCGGCCGCACCACTCAATTCCGGCGCAGCCGTGACGAGACTGGGCGCCCGCACCGGACGGTCGCGCGTGTCGTCGGCGAGCAGCTCCGCGATAGCAGCCGCTTGGGCACGGATTTCGGGAATCGCAGTGGTCTCCCACAACTCGCCTTGGCGGATCAAGCCGAGACAGACGATGTCCAGGACCGTTCTCCCGGCCCCGTCGATGAGGTGGCCGTCCGCATCGAGTCGCACGCCTATGCCGCACGGGTGCATCGACGCGACCCCGGTGGACAACAGGTTCGCCCAGAGCGCGGAGCGTTGCAGGGACCGCCGATCCCACATGGCGCCGGTAGCGACCACCACCGCGTCACCGCGCCGACGCACTGGTTGGTCGCTCGTTGTCACAACAAGTTCAACGCCATCGCCGTACAACAACACATCGGCGACTTCGCCCGCCTCGATGATCAGTTGGCCATTGTCGATCGCGGCATAGACCGCATCGGCAAGCGTGGGCGGCATGCGGTGGCGAAGCACGTCCCACTGCCGCAAGTCCTCGCGCAGAAACCGGCGCTGGTCTTCCCACCCCAACGACCGCCACAGCCGGGCTGTCCGGGGCCGCAGTGCGTCGATCACTTGTCGCCAGTCCAAACCGGCTTTGCGCGCGTGCGCGAGATCAGCAGCGAGCGCGGCGCGCAATTGCTCAAGCGACACCTCGGCAGGGAGCGCATCGACGTTAGGCAACTCCGTCGGCGCGCCGGTGGCGCGGAATCGGCGTGGGAGCGAGCCATTACGCGACAGCAGCGTGACCGTGGCGCCACGGGCAATGAGATGCAGCGCGACGTCGACGCCCGTGAGTCCCGTACCGATCACCAAGACGCTTGCGGGCCGGCGCCCGCTAAGACCCGCGAGCGCGCCTGGCGCCCATGGATCCAGCACCACCTTGCCGTCGGCGCCTGCGGCCAACACCGGAGCGAAAGCGCGTTCCAACGATTCGGGCATGCCACCGTCGGGGCGCCCCGACGCGAGCACAACGGCGTCGGCCGATAGCGATCGGCCATCGTTCAGCGCTAAGTGCACGGGCGCGCCCGGCACCACCCCGACAACCTCGGCAGTCTGGATCCGCACGTCGGCGACCGCGAGCTGTTCTTTTAGGTAGCGGCCGTACGCGAGACGCGGTGCGAAGCTCTCGAGCGGCGTGACAGCTCGTTCGTCGAGCCAACGGCAGAAGTGATCGGGATCGTCTGGCCATGCAGACATGCGCTGCGCGGGAACGTTCAGCAGGTGCGTTGGGTCATTGGTGCCGTACGCCGCGCCTGTGCCGGGACGACCGGACGCATCGATCAACGTGATCTGTGCGTCTGGCTTGCTCCGGCGCAGATGCACTGCGGCGAGCACACCCGCAGCTCCACCGCCCACGATCGCGACACGCATCATGGCCGGAAGGCTATATCTTCCGGGCGGGTTGAGGTGCTTGATCGCGCTGACGCCTCGAGTATTGGCTAGTGCGATCGCAGGATGACGATCGCGTTGTCGAACTTTTTGAAGGGCTTGAACGTCTCTGCGGGAACGCCGAAGACGGCGGACAACACCCGCGGTGGAAGCTGACTTAAGGACTCACCTATGCCGATGTTGTCTTTGGATTCGGGGGTACTGGTGTTCTGGATGATCACTATTTTCATGTCGGCCGGGCCGCGGTTCTCGAAGTAGTGGAAGGACCCCTGGGGTGCGAACACGACGTCGCCGACATCTTGGTCGAAGCTCTCGTGGTTGCCGTTCCCGTCGACGACGACCCACGCCGCGACTCCGCTGGTGACAATGTTGATCTCCCACGCGCTGGGATGCCAGTGCGGCTCGCGGATACCTCCGGGCTGCAATGTGAGCAGCACGATGCTGGCCTGTTGACCTTTGAGTATCGGAAAATTGTCCTCGTCCGCCTGCTGAAACCAGCCCCCGTCGTACCTGGTGACGGGCGAATCGCCGAGATGGAACAGGTGCGATTTCGAGGTGATCGTCTCGGCGGGGAGACGGGGATCACCAAACAGTGCCGCATCGTCGGGCATCGGCTCTTCCCTATCAATGCGAAAGCCGGAGGTGCCGCCGGTAATAAGACGGTCGACGCCTACACCGGTCGCCGCTGCGGCGCCGGCCAGGCCCGCTCCACCCAAGACCTTGCGGCGATTAATCGGCATCCTGAGAAATTACCCCTGCGGTCAGGACCGGTCTAGGCGGGAACGGCGTCCTTGCTAGTGCGATCGCAGGATGGTGATTGCGTTGTCGAACTTTTTGAAGGACTTGAACGTCTCTGTGGGAACACCGAAGACGGCGGACAACACTTGGGGCGGAAGCTGACTCAAGGACTCGCCTACGCCGACGTTGTCTTTGTCTTCAGGCGCACTGGTGTTCTGGATAATCAGCACGTCCAGGTCTTCCTTGCCGCGGTTCTCGAAGTAGTGGAAGGAACCCTGGGGTGCGAACACGAGGTCATCGACGTGGGCGTCGAAACTCTCGTGGTTGCCGTTCCCGTCGATGAGGACCCAGGTCGCGACTCCTTTGGTGACCAGATTGATCTCCCACGCGCTGGGATGCCAGTGCGGCTCGCGAATAGCCCCGGGCTGCAACGTGATCAGCTGGATGCTGGCCTCTTGACCTTTGAGTATCGGGAAATTATCTTCCTGTGCCTGTTGCTGTGTCCCGCCGTCATAGGTGGTGGGGGGCAGGGCGGCCAGATGGAACAGGTGCGATTGCGAGGTGATCGTTTCAGCGGGTAGGCGGGGATCGCCAAAGCGTGCCGCGCCGTCAGTCATTGACTCAACCCCTGCACCGGTCGCGGCCGCGGCGCCAAGGCCAGGCCCGCTTCACCCAAGACCTTGCGACGGCCAATCGGCATGCCCCGGGATATTACCGCCGCGGCCTACAAGCTGCCTAGATCGTCGGGCACGTCGACGGCGTGCGCCCGCAGGGCCTCAAGGGGCACCACGTCGAGGGTGCGCTCGTGAGTAGCGGCCAGCACCACGGGGGCGGCGCGACCGTCGCGGTACGCCAGCAGCCAGTTCCCGGCGGTCACACACCAGCGGTCCCCGGGTACCAGCCCGGGAAACCGCAGCTGCGGCCTCGGCGTTGAAAGGTCGTTTCCTATCGCACGCTGGTGCTCCAGGAACTCGGCGGTCACCACGGCGCAGATCGTGTGTAAACCGAGATCCTCGTCCCCGGTCGAACAGCAGCCGTCGCGGTAGAAGCCGGTGAGCGGGTCGCTGCCACATGGTTCTAGCGGGCCGCCCAACACGTTGCGCTCAAACACCGGCCCAGTATCTCCCGCGGCGATCCGAACGCGCTGTTGGAGCCCGCATACAGCGCGCTCTGTCTAGATCGCGCTGACCAAATCGGCCACCCGCTGAACCTGATCGAGATCGGAACTGGTTGGGATGAGCTGAATTTCGTCGGCGCCGACCGCTTCGAACTTGCGCAATGCCGCGACCAGTTCCCGCTCGCTACCGGCGAACCCGGTGGTCGGCGCCATCGCGTCGATGTACTCGGCCGGTATCCAGTTCATGTAGCGCCGCAGATGCCGGTGCACCTGTGATCGGGCACGGTCGACCGCACCGAGAGCGAACCAGAACGATGTGATCAGGTGCGGTTTGGGCTTGCCGGCCGCGGCCCAGGCGGCGCGCGCCACGTCGAACAGCTCGTTCTGTTTAGCCACATCGAGGTCCAACGTGGTTCCGGCAAGGCCGTCGGCCCAGGCCGCGGCGCTGCGCAGCGTCTTCGGCCCGATGGTTCCGATCAGCAGCGGCGGCCCACCCGCCTGAACCGGCGCCGGCCCGACCGGCAGCACCGACTCGGTAACCTTCTCGCCCGCCCACACTCGTTTCATGACCGCCACCCGCTCGGCCATGCCACGCATGGTCTGCGTCGTTGGGTCCGCGCCGACGGCCTGATAGTCCTCGATTCGGCCGCCCACGCCGATGCCCACAGTCAGCCGCCCGCCACACAGTATGTCCCCGGTCGCCAGCGCCTTGGCCAGCATCACCGGGTCGTGCAGCTGAGGCACGATCACAGTCGTCACCAACCGCACCCGATCGGTCCACGCGGCCAACGCGCCCATCAGCGTCAACGTTTCCGGGTTGTCGAACGCCATCCGCTCGCCCCAACACAACGACGCGAACGGGCCGTCATCGATCGCACGCGCCCAGTCCCGCAGCACGGCAGCATCCAAGTCCGGCTCCATGACCGGCATGGTCATCGATATCTGCACGACGGCGATTCTGGCATGCAGACCGGTCGATGCTCGCACGCTGCGCAGTGGCACCATGTCTGGGATGGGCATCACCGCCAATTCCATCGCGCATGTACGGCTCACCGTCAGCGACATCGAGCGTTCCCGACGGTTCTACGAGAGCGTCTTCGGGTGGCCCGTTCTGATCGAGATCCCGGACAACGCCGACGAAGCGACCCGCAACCAACTCGCGTTCTTGTTCGGCGGGGTCATCTACGACATGGGCGGCGCGCTGATCGCCCTGCGACCGGTCGCCACCGATCGCTTCCACGAGGACCGCTGCGGGCTGGACCACATCGCGTTCAGGTCGGCCGATAAGGCCGAATTAGACGCCGCAGCACTGCATCTCGACGATCTTGGCATCGACCACGAGCCGGTCAAGGACATCGGGCCGTCGTACATCCTGGAGTTCCGCGACCCGGACAACATCGCCTTGGAACTGACCGCGCCAAAGTAGCGCTTTGCGGCATTGTGACGGGCTGCCCAGAGTGGTTGACTGGCAAACACAATGCCTATCGAGTTCAACCACACCATCGTCGCCGCCCGCGATAAGCGGGAGTCCGCGGAATTTCTCACCGAGCTGTTCGGGTTGCCGAGTCCGGTGCCGTTCGGCCACTTCATGACCGTCACGATCGAGCACGGCGCGAGCCTCGACTATGCCGATGTGCCCGACGGCGAGGAAATCCGACCGCAGCATTACGCCTTCTTGGTCTCGGAGGACGACTTCGACGCGATCTACGGCAAGATCCAATCCCGCGGGCTGCAGCACTGGGCCGACCCGGGCGGTCATCGACCGGGCGAGATCAACACCAGAGACGGGGGCCGCGGGGTCTATTTCCGCGACCCCGGCGTCCATTTCCTGGAAATCCTCACCCGGCCCTACGGGTCAGGCGGGCCGGCCTAGCCGACATTGCGCGGGCCGTGGCGCCTGCTTTCCTGGTCGCGATAGTCGTGGGCCATCCGATCGACGTGGTTCGGCAGGGCACCCGCCACGACGTCGGCCAGCGTCGTTTCCTCCAGTACCGACCGCATGCTGGCGCGCAATGCCCGCCAGACGTCGGTCAGCGCCGCGGTCGGCCCGGAGTACGGCAGATCGCCCAGACCGACGTCGCGGACGCTGGCCAGCGGGCCGTCAATGGACCGCAACACGTCGGCGATGCTGATTTCGCTACCTGGGCGAGCCAATTCATATCCACCGTCGCGACCGCGGTGGCTGCGCACCAGGCGGTCGGTGCGCAGGTCGGACAAGATGTCGACGAGGAACTGCGGCGGGATGCCCTGGGCGTTCGCCAGGTCTTCGGTTTTGACCCGCACGCCGCCATCGACGGTGGCCAACTGGACCATTGCCCGCACCGCATACTCCGCCTTGGCCGACATGCGCATGGACACGATCCTCCCATCGCAAGGTTAAGCGCCGGGGTGGCTCAACTGGTCACCCGCAGCACGGCGTCGGCGAATTCGGGTCGGCACACCACCAGATCCGGCAGCAGCGGATCGGGTCGGTTGTACTCCAGCGGTGAACCATCCAGACGCGAGGTGTGCAAACCGGCCGCGCGAGCTACCGCCACCGGCGCCGCCGAATCCCATTCGTACTGTCCACCGGCGTGTACGTACACGTCGGCCACACCCTGCACCACCGCGGCGACCTTCGCGCCGGCCGATCCCATCTCGACCAGCGTGCCGGTGAGGTGGTCGCGGACCTGCAGCGCGATCGCCGGCGGACGGGTGCGCGAGACCACGATCCGGGGCGATCCCGCGTACGCCGGCGGCGGCGCGGGATCGGGTGTGGCCAACGTGACACCCTGTGCGGGTAGCGCAACCGCGCCGGCGACCAGATCACCGGATTGCCACAGCGCGACGTGCACGGCCCAGTCTTTACGGCCGAGTTCGGAGAACTCCCGGGTCCCGTCCAACGGGTCGACTATCCACACCCGCTCGGAGCGCAACCGCACCGGGTCGTCGGCTCCTTCTTCGGAGAGCACCGCATCGTCCGGGCGTTCGCGTGCCAGCGCATCCATCAGATAATCGTGGGACCGCTTGTCCCCCGCCGCTTTTCGCTCGGCTTGCGTGGCATCGGCCAACTCGTCGCGGACCGCGAGCAGCAACTGGCCAGCTTCGGTGGCGAGTCGCGCCGCCACATCGTGGTCGCTGTGGTCGCTCAACTTCGCGACTCGATCAGGTCGATGACTTGCTGCGCCAGCTCGTCGCAGCCGCGGTCCGGCGTAAGCCGCAGATCGGGATTCTTCGGCCGCTGGTACGGGCTGTCGATACCGGTGAAATGCGTGATCTCACCCGCACGCGCTTTGGCGTAGAGCCCCTTGGGGTCTCGGCGCTCGCAATCCTCGAGTGGTGTGTCGCAGAATACCTCGAGAAAGTCGAGCCCGGCGTCGGCATGCACCCGACGGGCCAGGTCGCGATGCTCGGCCAGTGGGCTGATCGCCGGCACCAGCACGGTGTGCCCGGAATCGGCGATCAGCGCCGCCACATGCGCCAGTCGACGCAGGTTCTCCGCACGGTCGGCCATGGAAAAGCCCAAATCGGCATTCAAACCGTGGCGCAAGTTGTCGCCGTCGAGAACATAAGCGGGGACACCTTTTTCGAGCAGCTTCTGCTCGACCACCATCGCCACCGACGACTTGCCGGAACCCGACAGTCCGGTGAACCACAAGGTGCGACCTCGCGACATCCGGTCCTCGGCGGTCACCAGCGACTTGTGCCGCACCGTGTTCGGGCTCGACGACCGTGCCGCGACTTCGCGCAACACCATGCCCGCGGCCACGGTCCCGTTGGTGTCGGGATCGATCAGAATGAACGACCCGGTGCTCGGGTTGCGGGTGTATTCGTCGAGCAGTAACGGCACCTGCGTGCGCAGCGAAACGCGGCCAAGCTCGTTGAGCTGCAACGCCTCCGCGGACGTGTCGCGGCGAAGCGTGTTGACATCGAGCCGGTAGTCCAGCTCGGTGACCCGTACCCGCGTAGTCCGCGTGGTGTGCTTGATGAGATAGTCACGCCCGGGCTCCAGCGCCGCGGCATCCGCCATCCAGCACACGGTCGCATCAAATTCCTGGGCAACCCTCGGCTGATTGGTGCGCCGGGCGATCATGTCCCCGCGCGAGATGTCAATGTCGTCAGCCAAGCTGACCGAAACAGCCATCGGCGGAAACGCTTCTGCCACCGGCCCGGTCGGCCCATCGATCGCGATGATCCGACTGGGCTTGCCCGTCGGCAGCACCACCACGTCGTCGCCAGGACGCATCACACCGCTGGCCACGGTGCCGGCGTAGCTGCGGTGGTCTTGATGGTCGCGGGTCTGCGGCCGGATCACGTACTGGACCGGGAATCGGACGTCGACCAGGTTGCGGTCACCGGCGATGAAGACCTCCTCCAGATGCGACAGCAGCGCCGGCCCGTCGTACCACGGGGCGCGATCCGACTTGGTAACCACGTTGTCGCCGTGCAGCGCTGACATCGGGATGGCGAGCACGTCGTGCACATCGAGGCGGGTAGCGAAGGCGTGGAAGTCATCGCGAATGGCCTCGAAAGCCTCTTCGTCCCAATCGATCAGGTCCATCTTGTTGACCGCGAGCACAATGTGCTCGATGCCCAGCAGCGACGCCAGGAAGGTGTGCCGACGGGACTGCTCGAGCAGACCGTGGCGGGCGTCGACGAGCACGATGGCCAACTGCGCGGTGGAGGCCCCGGTCACCATGTTGCGGGTGTACTGGACGTGTCCCGGCGTGTCGGCGATGATGAATTTGCGCTTGGGAGTGGCGAAGTAGCGGTAGGCGACATCGATCGTGATGCCTTGTTCGCGTTCGGCGCGCAGCCCGTCGGTGACCAGCGCCAGGTCGGTGTAGTCGTGGCCGCGTTCCTTTGAGGTCGCTTCTACCGAGGCCCACTGGTCTTCCATGACGGCCTTGGAGTCATACAGCAGCCGCCCGATGAGCGTGGACTTGCCGTCGTCGACGGAGCCGGCTGTTGCGATGCGCAGCAGTGTTGCCATCAGAAGTACCCCTGCCTCTTGCGGTCTTCCATCCCGGCTTCGGAGATCCGGTCGTCTGCTCTGGTGGCGCCGCGCTCGGTCAGCCGTGACACCGCCGTCTCGGCGACGACCTCCGCTACGGTGGCCGCGGACGATTCGACGCAACCGGTACACGTGACGTCGCCCACGGTGCGGAAACGCACGGTCGTCTCGAACACCTTCTCGTCGGCGCGGGGCTGCAGGTGACGGTGAAGTGCCAGCAGCATTCCGTCCCGCTCGAACACCTTGCGGCGGTGCGCGTAGTAGATCGGCGGCAACTTGATCTTCTCGGCGCCGATGTAGGACCAGATGTCGAACTCGGTCCAGTTGGACAGGGGGAACACCCGGATGTGCTCACCCTTGTGGTGTCGGCCGTTGTAGATGTTCCACAACTCGGGCCGCTGGGCCTTCGGGTCCCACTGACCGAATTCGTCGCGGAAGCTGAACACCCGCTCCTTGGCGCGCGCCTTCTCCTCGTCACGCCGGGCGCCGCCGAATGCCGCGTCGAACTTGTTTTCGCGGATCGCACGCAGCAGCGTCACCGTCTGGATCGGGTTGCGCGACGGGATGGTCTCGACGACCCGGCTGGCATCGATGTCGTCTTGCACCGACGCCACCACCAATCGCACCCCGGTCTCGGCGACCAACTCGTCGCGCGTCTCGATGACCTCGTCGAAGTTGTGACCGGTGTCGACGTGCATCACCGGGAATGGCAGCCGGCCTGGGCGGAAGGCCTTGAGCGCCAGATGCAGCATCACGATCGAGTCCTTGCCGCCGGAGAACAGCAGGACCGGACGCTCAAACTCGGCAGCGACCTCACGAATGATGTGAATGGCCTCGGCCTCCAGCGAGCGCAGATGGCTCAATTCGTATTGCCCGGGCACCGGGCGGCGGTCGCTGTCCCCCGCCGCCGGGCTAGCCGTCGCTTGATTGGTCATCAACCCCTCAGTTCTTGGTAAAGTTGGTAGTATTGGTCATGTTTATGAGCATTACCATGTATGAAACCAGCATGACCCGCCGCTGTCAATGGAGTTGGGCGAAAAAATCAGTGCTTGGTATGGGGCTGCTAAACCGGAGCGCAGTCTCCCCCACGCACCGAGCGTGAAGCTACAGGGTGACCTCGTTGAGCTCGCCCGTTGCGACGTCGAAGATGAAGCCTCGCAACGAGTCGTGCTTGGTGACGAACGGACTGTTTTCGATGCGGCGCAGCGACTGGCGAACGTCCTCGGCG
>NZ_JBAPPI010000532.1:0-2214 GCF_049280035.1 Mycobacterium sp.
GTGGGTGAGTCCGATGCGTTCGTCCGTGGTCGGGCGCATGGTGTTGACCATCACGTCGGCGCGGCGCAACAGAGCGCGCATACGCGCCAGATCGGTGTCGTCGTGCAGGTCCAATGTCACGCTGCGCTTGCCGCGCAGCAGGGCGGGCCAGCCCGCGAGCTCGCGCAACGGACTACCATCGGGCGGCTCGACCATGATCACCTCGGCGCCGCAGTCAGCGAGGAACTGCGTCGCCTGCGCTCCGGGCAGCGTCGTCGATAGGTCGACGACCACGAGGCCGGCCAGTGGTCCGTCCGACGCCGAACCGACTTCCGGCATATTCGCTCCCTACCGTGTGCTGGCAGATGTCGTCACTGCGCGTTGCGACGCACGCCACGCCAGCATCGCAGCGCTCAAGATTAATGTCAATGCATTATTCTTGCGACCGACGCGACCAGCCCTGAGCCGTTCTGGCTCAGCGCACCGCAAATCCGGCATCCAGCGGCCACGCCACCCCGGTGATGAACTTCGCCTCGTCGGAGACCAGCCACGCCACCGCACCGGCGATGTCTTCGGGCATCAGCACCTGAATCGGCAGCGCGTTCTGCATCGCGGCGACTGCGGTGTCGTTGGCCTCGAGCAGCTTGCCCATGGTTTCGTTCATCACCATACCGGTGGCCACGCCGGTGGGATGGATGGTGTTGACCCGAATCCAATACTGCGCCAACTCATTCGCCCACACCTGCATCAGCCCGACCAGCCCCCGCTTGGCGGCCGTGTAAGCCTGGCCGCCTGCCCGGTCGGTGCCGGTGCCCTTCAATCCGGCACTGGAACTCGTCAGAACGATGGATCCGCCGCCGCCGTCGATGAGCGCGGGGATAGCGGCCTCGACTGTGTTCCAGACCCCGATGAGGTTCACGTCGACGATGTCGCGGAAGATCTGGCGGCGGTCTCCTTCGCCACCGAGTCTGATGATTCCGGCGTTCGCGATGACGATGTCGAGGCGGCCGAACTCGCGGACGCCTTCGTCGACGACCCGTTGCATTGCATCGGCGTCGCGGACGTCCGCTTGGTGGGCGATGATCCGCCGACCTTCGTTCTCGACGAGTTTGATGGTTTCGTCGAGGTCGTCGGGCGTGGCGTTGGGGTAGTCCATCGAGTCGATATCGCGACAGATGTCCACCGCCACGATGTCGGCGCCTTCGGCAGCGAGCCGAACGGCGTGGGCGCGGCCCTGACCTCGTGCCGCGCCGGTGATGAACGCTACCCGTCCGTCGTGTCTTCCCATGGCTCGATTCCTCTCATCCTGTCGGTCGTCGACGTTGAATGTCTTTGTTGTGCAACGTGATCAGCTCGCGCAGCGCGATCCGGTCCGGCTTGAGCATCGCCGTCAGCGGTAACTCGTCGACGATCAGCAATTCGTCGGGCGCCTTGTAGTCCGCCAATTCGCCCGCCACGTGAGTTCGCAACTCAGCCAGCGTCGGCGGGGTTCCGGCGTCCGCCGGCACGACGCACGCGACGCCGATCTCTCCGATCACCGGCACGGAACGCCCAACTACGGCAGCATGTTTCACGCCTTCGTGACCGGCGAGCGCCCGCTCCACCTCACCGGGATGCACGTTGTAGCCGCCGCGGATGTACATGTCGCCGCGGCGCCCGACGAGGGTGAGGTTGCCGTCGGCGCCGAGCACGCCGATGTCACCGGTACGCAGCCAGCCGTCGCGCAGCACCTCTGCGGTGAGCTCGGGGTTGCGCCAGTAGCCGCGCATCACGCAGGGGCCACTCACCTCGACACCGCCGTCGGATCCGACGCGCACCTCCATCCCTGCAGCGGGCCGCCCGACGGTACGGAACTGGACCTCAGCGGGGTCTTCTGGGTCGGTCCCGCAGATCGTCGGACATTCGGTCATCGCGTACCGCACCACGAGCGGTACGCCGATCCGCTCGGCAACCCGGCGCACCAGTTCGGGCGGTGCGGGCGCCGTCGCCGCGACCCCGATCCGCAAGTCCGGCAACGCCTGCGGGCTCACGCCATCGACGTCGAGCAGCTTGGCCCACTGGGTCGGCACCGCGCCCGCCACGGTGACCCGCTCGTCGCGGAGCACGTCGAACATGCCCTGGGCCGACCACGGTGTCGGCGGCACCACCAGCGTGCTGCCCCACACCAACTGATCCCAGAGCTTGAACATGTAGCCAGCGTGCGAAAACGGCGTAGACGTAAGGCGTCTGTCGTAG
>NZ_JBAPPI010000533.1:0-21158 GCF_049280035.1 Mycobacterium sp.
GGATTGCAACGCGGCCACCAACTGCTGGTGCACTTCCGCGGCTTGGGCGGCGAGCTGCTGATAGGCCACGCCCTGCTGACCGAACTGGGCCGCCGTCATCGCCGACACAAGGTCGGAGGCCGCCGGGGCCAACCCCGTGGTCGGCGCCGCGGCAGCCGCATTGCGGGCCACCATCGCATCACCGAGACCGGACAGGCTGCTCGCAGCCCCTGACAACACATCTGGATCTGTAGTTACGTACGACACTTCCAACCTCCTCCAAGGCCCCCGCCGACACTAAAGTTAGACGTTACTTCAAGTCGGGCGTTGGATTGACGACTCCAAAAGCAACAGCCACCCATGATGGCTGACAAATCGTATGCTTTTTTTGGCTCCGGCGGAACACAATCGAAGAAACGATGTCCGCACGAAAGCATGCGTTAACGATGGCGTTTTGTCACAGGAGTTGAACCCTCGGGTGGGGGCCGGTCGCGCACGCTGACCTAAGAGTTCGCAGCGGACGCCGCCGGCGATGCGTTCCCTGAGTGGCGCGAGCCGGGACGGTATCGTTGCCGCGTGACTGACCGACCGCCGACGCTTTACATCTTTCCGCATGCCGGCGGATCAGCCGAATATTACGTTCCATTTGCTAAAGCGTTTTCCAGCGACATCAAACGCATTGCGGTCCGATACCCCGGACGTGCTGGTACTCACGATCTTGGGTCGTTTACCAGCATTTCCGATCTCGCGGATAAGGTTTGCCGGATGCTGCCACCGCCGGATCCGTCCGATGAGAAGGTGGCGTTCTTCGGCCACAGCATGGGCGGGTTGCTGGCGTTCGAGGTCGCTCGACGGTTCGAAGTGGCGGGGAGCCCGATCGCCGCCCTGTTCGTATCCGCCTGTGCGGCGCCCGGCCGAGTCGGCTATGAGCACATCCCGGAGTCCGATAGCGGCCTGCTCGATGCGGTCAGCCAGATGACCGGCTTGAATCCCGAGTTCCTGGAGAACGAGGAATTTGCCGCCAAGATCCTACCGACGCTGCGCGGCCTCAAGGCCATCTCGAAGTACGACTGCCCGCCCGAGGCGACCGTGTCGTGCCCGATCTTTGCCTTCCTGGGCGACGACGACGAAGTCGCTACCTACGAGAAGGTGTCGCCCTGGTCGGAGCGCACGACGTCGGAGTTCAGCGTGCAGGTCTTCCCCGGCCATCACTTCTACCTCAACGACCACATCCCTGAGCTGGTCAGTCAGATCGAGGGCAAGGTGTTGGCGTACTGCCGCGGTTGACGGCCTTCGCCAAACCACCGCTGGTTGGACTGAGTTGACGGCTGCCGTCAAGAGATTCCTTACGGCGCCGTCATTTTGTCAAGCGTTATTACAATCGTGACTAATAGTGAGCAGAAGCCTTGTGCGGCCAATAAATTGGATAATACGACTAATTAATTGGACGCAACGGCGGTTGGAATTCGGTGCGATTTCTGCGGCAAAGGTGCCGCCATATCTGGGCGCGGCATATTTCAACGCCTGCAACATGTGCAACAGCCCCAACACCGCAGGTCTGTCTCCAGCAAACCGCAGCGTCGGGCAGAGGCTCAGCCCCGGTCGGTGATCTGCGGCGGCGCGGACCGCGGTCCAACGGCGGCCGCCGGTCATCGCACAATCTGTGTGAAAAAAACGATCCCTGGCGGTGTTTACGAAAATTTTGCGGACATCCGACCGGCCTGTTTAGATCACGCGAACGGCGGGTGGCCGCTCGCGCGCGACGCCGCACGACCAGCAAGGGAACCACAGCGTTTGACTGCTTAGCAAACCTATGGTCTGATCGAGCCCGCAGGCAGGACCAAGTTCCTGTTTGTCGCGCGTATTACATTCTTGGATTTTTGGTCCGAGAAGTGCGGCGGCCCTGTTAATCTCCTGCATCACAAGACAAGCGCCCTACGCGGTTGTGTTCGGGGCTCTGATCTAGAGGGGTGGTGTCCCGATGGCGGCAACCGAAGCTTCGATTCCCGAGGCGTTGGGGGAGAGGGTCCGGCGGGGACCGGATTTGCCTGCGTACACGTTCATCGACTACGAGCTCGACCCGGAGGGTTACACCCAAACCTTGACCTGGTCTCAGCTTTACCAGCGCGTGCAGGTGGTCGCCGGGGAAATCGCGTCGGGCACCTCGCCCGGGGATCGGGTGGCGATACTTGCGCCGCAGGGCCTGGAATTCGTCATCGGCCTTTACGCTGCGCTTGAGGCCGGTTGCATCGCAGTACCGTTGCCCGTGCCGCAGTTCGGCGCACACGACGAACGTGCCTCCGCGGCGCTGCAAGACAGCGCGCCGACGGTGCTCCTGACGACATCGGCCGTTGTCGACGACGTTGTCTCGTGCGGTCGTGCGCTACCCGGCACACCACCGGCAGTGATCGAGATCGACGCGCTTGACCTCGATGCGCCGCCTTCCTTCCAGTCGGGCAGCCGGGCACATACCAAAATCGCTGTGCTGCAGTACACCTCCGGCTCGACTCGTTCGCCGGCCGCCGTCGTGGTGACCCACAAGAACATCTTCGCGAACTTTGAACAATGCATTGCCGACTATTTCGAGGCCGACGGGAAAGTTCCACCGGCGGATCTCACGCTGGTGTCGTGGCTGCCCACCTACCACGACATGGGTCTGCTGCTCGGGGTCACTGGTGCGCTGACAATCGGATATCAGTCAGTGCTGATGAGCCCGCTGGCGTTCCTGCAGAGACCCGCCCGGTGGATGCAGCAGTTGGCCAAAAACACCCGCCCCTTCACCGCAGTGCCAAACTTCGCTTTCGAACTGGCCGCCCGACGGACCACTGAGGCCGACATGGCCGGGCTTGACTTGGCGCACGTGCACACCGTTCTCAGCGGCAGCGAGCGGGTACACGCGGCGACGATCCGGCGTTTCCTCGGTCGCTTCGCGGACCTCAACTTCCCGGCAACCGCACTGAAGCCGTCGTACGGGCTGGCCGAGGCGATGGTGTACGTGGCGTCATCGGGTCCGGGGCGGCCCCCGACCGTCGCCAACTTTGACTACGAGAAGCTGTCCGCCGGCCATGCAGAGGCCTGCGACAACGAAGGCGGCGTCGAGCTGGTCAGTGTCGGTACGCCGCGCGCGTCCACTATCCGGATCGTCGATGCGGACACCCGCGTCGAGAATCCGGCCGGCATGGTCGGCGAGATCTGGCTGCACGGCGACAACATCGCCAACGGCTACTGGCGCAAGCCGCAACAGTCGCAGCGGACTTTCGGCGGGCAGCTCCTAGACCCCTCGCCCGGCACGCCGCTGGGGCCCTGGCTTCGTACCGGAGATTTGGGCGTCATCTACGACGGCGAGCTGTTCATCATCGGCCGCATCAAAGATCTGCTGATCGTGGACGGGCGCAACCACTACCCCGACGACATCGAGGCGACGACTCAGGAGATCAGCGGGGGCCGTGTCGCGGCGATCGCGATCCCGGATGATCGCACTGAGCGGCTGGTCGTGATCGCGGAGATGAAGAACCGGGGCAACTCCGACGAGGAGATGCAGCAGCGGCTTCGTACCGTAAGAGCGCAAGTGACGTCCGCGATTTCCAAGTCGCACGGGTTGCGGGTGTCTGATCTGGTCCTGGTGCCGCCCGGCTCAATTCCGATCACCACCAGCGGGAAGATCCGCCGCTCCTCGTGTCTCGAGGTTTACCGGCAGGACGAGTTCAGCCGTTTGGATTCCACCGCCTGATTAGTGGCTTCCATACGGCTTTACACTCAGCGAGAGTAAAGCCAATGCCATCAACCGAATCTTCTCTACCCGCTGTGCTAAGGGAGCGCGCCGGGCGCCGGGACAAGACCGGATGACATCTCTGAGCGGGGCTGTGTACCTCGCACAGCTTTCTGGCAGATTGGGGGGAGCGCGATGACTGGTGCGCCGCCGGATCGTCGTGCGATCATCGCCGAGGCCTTGCGCAAGATCGATGACCTGACTGCACAGCTGGAAATTGCTCAAAAGGGGGACACCGAGCCAATCGCCGTGGTGGGGATGGGCTGCCGGTTCCCTGGTGAGGCGAACAGCACAGCTCAGTACTGGCGGTTGCTGCAAGACGGCGCCAGCGGCATCGTGCGGGTGCCCCCGGAGCGTTGGGACGCCGACGCGTTCTACTCCGACGACCACTCCATGCCTGGGACGATCTGCTGCCCAGAGGGGGGTTTCCTCACGTCGTGGCGACCCGACGAATTCGACGCCGAGTTCTTCGGCATCTCACCGCGCGAGGCTGCCGCAATGGATCCTCAGCAGCGGCTGTTGCTCGAAGTTAGCTGGGAGGCACTGGAAAACGCGGGCATCACCGCCCAAAAGATCCGCGGCACGCAAACCTCGGTCTTCGTGGGAATGACCACCTATGACTACACGCTGACCCTGGCCGGCAGGTTGCCGCCAGACCAGATTGACCCGCACCTCCCGTTCGGCAATGCGGCGAACTTCGCCGCGGGGCGATTGTCGTATTTCCTGGGTGTGCACGGCCCAGCGGTGGTGGTCGACACCGCGTGCTCGTCGTCGCTGGTCAGCGTTCATCTGGCGTGCCAAAGCCTGCGTCGACGGGAAAGTGACCAAGCGTTGGCCGCCGGAGTCAACCTGATGCTCAGCCCGGAAAACAGCGTCGCCACCTCGCGGTGGGGCATGTTGGCTCCCGACGGCCGGTGCAAAACCTTCGACACGGATGCGGACGGCTATGTCCGCAGCGAGGGTTGCGGAGTGGTCGTGCTCAAGCGGCTCAGCGATGCGGTGCGCGACGGCGATTCGGTGTTAGCTGTGGTGCGCGGTTCGGCCGTCAACCAGGATGGTCCCAGCAGCGGGCAGACGGTGCCCAGTGGACCGGCCCAGCAGGCGGTGCTGCGTGCTGCGTTGGCGGCCGCACGGTTGGAGCCGTCGGAGATCGACTACATCGAGGCGCACGGCACCGGCACCGCGTTGGGTGATCCGATCGAACTGGGGGCGCTGACCAACGTCTTCGGTGAGCGGAATGGCTCGGCGCCGCTGGTGTTGGGTTCGGTGAAGACCAACGTGGGTCATCTGGAATCAGCGGCCGGGATCGCCGGGTTTATCAAGACTGTGTTGACCGTGCAGCACGGCTACATCCCCCGGCATCTGCACTTCAAGCAGTTGACTCCGAACGCGGTTGAGGGCGCTTCGCGGTTCACGATCGCGGACCAGGGCATGCAATGGCCGCGCGTGGCGCGGGCCCGGCGAGCGGGGGTGTCGTCCTTCGGCGTCAGTGGCACCAATGCGCACGTGGTGCTCGAGCAGGCTCCGGCTGCTGAGCCGGTGGCCGCGCAACCGGAACCGGTGCTGAGCACCTTGGTCATCTCGGGGAAGAGCCGCGCGCGGATCGCGTCGACGGCCGCGATGTTGGCCGAGTGGATGATCGCCGACGGCGCCGGCGTTTCACTGGCCGATGTCGCCCACACCCTCAACCATCACCGCACCCACCACAAGGCGTTCGCCACCGTCTGCGTGCGCGACCGTGCCCAGGCCGTGGCCGGCCTGCAGGCATTGGCGACCGGTGAATCAGCAGTCGGCGCGGTGGGCGCCCATGACGGGTTGTGCAAGCCGGGCACCGTCTTCGTGTATTCGGGTCAGGGCTCGCAGTGGGCAGGCATGGGCCGGCAGTTGTTAACGGACGAGCCGACTTTCGCTGCGGCTGTGGACGAGTTGGAGCCGTTGTTCGTCGAGCACGTCGGATTTTCGCTACGGCAGGTGCTCGCTGAAGGCCAGCCGGTAACCGGGGACGCGCGGGTGCAGCCGGTCTTGATGGGTTTGCAGTTGGCGTTGACGGCGTTGTGGCGCTGCTATGGCGTGGAACCCGATGCGGTGATTGGGCATTCGATGGGGGAGGTGACCGCGGCGGTGGTGGCCGGGGCGCTGAGCCCGGCCGACGGGCTGCGGGTGATCGCGATCCGGTCGCGGTTGATGTCGCGGCTGGCCGGCCAAGGTGCGGTGGCGCTGCTGGAGCTTGACGCCGACGCGGCCGAAAAGCTGATCGCCGACTACCCCGAGGTGAGTTTGGCGGGATACCTCTCGCCGCGGCAGACCGTGATCGCCGGGTCGGTGGCGCAGGTTGATGCGGTGATCGCAGCGGTAGCAGCGCAGGAGCGATTCGCGAAGCGAGTGAATATGGAGGTCGCTTCGCATACCGCACTGATGGATCCGATCCTGCCTGAGTTGCGGTCGGCGCTGGCCGATCTGGTGCCCAAGGCACCGACGATTCCGTTTATCTCCACCGTCGCCGAGACTGCCGCCACGCCGGCATTGGATGCCGAGTACTGGGTCGCCAATGTGCGCCAGCCGGTGCGGCTGCGCCAAGCAATCACCACCGCCGCCGAGCAGCACGCGACTTTCATCGAAGTCAGCCCGCATCCCACGCTGGCGCATGCCGTCACCGAAACGCTGGAAACGCTCGAGTCCAGCCACCATCACAGCGTCGGGACGCTGTCGCGCGATGGCGATGACACGGTCAGCTTCCACACCAACTTCAACAGCACTTGTGTCCTCCGTCCTCCGCGGGTGCCCCATCCACCCGAGCCCCATCCGGTGCTGCCCAGTGCGCCCTGGCACCACACCCAGCACTGGATCAACGCCGAGAATTACGTCAAAGCAGCCGAGTCCGCGCCCAAGCCCGGCACCCTGCTCGGCGAGCACATCGCGGTCGCTACCACACCCCCAACGCATCTGTGGCAGGCGCGGCTCACCCCCGCCAACAAGCCGTATCCGGGATCCCATCACAACAATGGCGTGGAGATAGTTCCGATATCGGTTCTGTTGCAGACGCTTTCGGCCGCAGTCGCCGAATATGACGCATCGATAACCTCGGACATCCGATTCGAGTATCCGATCGTCGTCGACGAGCCGCGGGTGATCCAGGTGGTGGCCGACGGCGAGTCGGTCACTGTGGCGTCGAGCTCTGCGAGTGCCGGGGGCCCCGAAAATACCGGCTCCGCGCAACGTTGGGTCAAGCACGTCAGCGCCAGAATCTCTCGCGAGCCGCCTGGCCAAGGGGCAGCACGAGAGTCCCCGTCCGGCCCGGAGACGGCGGGCACCGAGTTTGTCGACGAGTCGGTTACGTCGCTGTGGCAGACCTGGGGCAGTGAAGGGCGGCCGTTCGAGTGGTCGGTCGACTCCTGCCGGTCGGCGGCCGGTCGATTGCATGCCGAGGTTGAGCTGTCCAAACCCTCGGCGGTCGCGCTGCTCGACGCCGCCATTCACCTTGCCCGGCTGCTGGACAGTTCCAACCCGCGGTTGATGATTCCGGCTGCGGCAGCAAGTGTCCGGTTCGAAGCCGAACTTGTTGACCCACACGGCCGCATCGAGGTGGATCGGCGCGGCGGCAACGATGACGAGCTGATCGTCGACATTGCAGTAACGGCGCCGGACGGCAGCACCTGCATCGAGGTCCGGGAACTTCGCTACGCGGCAGTGGACTCGAATGCTTCTGCCTCTTCGGCGTCGCGCAACGACGACCCGTCGACGATGGTGCACACGATCGATTGGCAACCATTCCAGGCTGTTGAGGGTGATGCCGACTCATCCGATGGCTTGGCCACGATCGCGGTGCTGGGCGACGACAGCATCGTCGGCACTCTGCGCGATCGGCTTGCCGACGCCGGTTACCCGTCGGCCGCCGTCGCCGAGTCGCGATACGTGCTCTACGTAGCCGAATCCGGTTCCGACAACACCGATCTCGACTGCGCGGTTCGGCTGTCGGCCGAAGTGGCCGATCTGGTCCGAGGGCTGGCCGAGCGGGACGATGACCACCCGGTCACGTTGTGGATCATCACTCGCGGCGTTCGGGAGGGTTCTTCCGACGCGGCCGTGCGGCAGAGTTGTCTGTGGGGAACCGCGGGGGTCATCCGGGCCGAGCAGCCACAGTTGTGGGGCGGCCTGGTCGACGTGCCGGACGGACCAGAGGATCGCGCCGAGTGGTTATCGCCGCTGTCCACGATCCTGCGGACACCGGCCAAGTCCATCTTGGCGTTGCGCGACGGCGAATTCCGCACGCAGGTGCTGGCGCCGGTCTCCGGTGAACCGGTCCGTGAACCACTGCGGTGCCGCCCGGACGCGGCATACCTCGTCACCGGCGGCATGGGTGCGCTTGGTCTGCTGATAGCCGGTTGGCTCGCGGATCGCGGCGCCCGTCGTCTGATACTGGCCGGCCGCACGCCGCTGCCACCGCGTCGTGACTGGGACACCGGCATCGCTGACGCCGACACCAAGCACAAGATCGCCGCCATCCAGGCGCTGGAATCGCGTGGGGTCTCGGTCGATGCGGTGGCTCTCGACGTGGGTTCGCGCGATGCGGTGCAGGCCCTTGTGGCGAAGCGGGACGCCGACGGAGCCCCTCCGATCAGCGGTGTCATCCACGCGGCCGGAATCACCGACGCCCAACTCATGACCGAGGTCACCGAGAGCCGTCTTCGGCACACCATGTCGCCGAAAATCGCTGGTGCGCAGGCGTTGCACGAGGTGTTTCCGCCCGGCAGCCTCGACTTTTTGTTCATGACTGCCGCGGCCGGGGCGGTGTTCGGTGTGCCGGGGCAGGGTGCCTACGCGGCGGCGAATGCCTACCTGGACGGACTGGCCCAGGCGCGTCACCGGCAGGGCTGCCACACGGTCAGCTTGGACTGGGTGGTCTGGCGGGGACTCGGGTTCGGCTCGGATGCCCAAATCGCGATGCAGGAACTCGAACGGTTGGGCTCGCGGCCCGTCACCCCGGACGAAGCCTTCGCGGCCTGGGAGTACTTGGAGCGCTACGACGTCGCTCAAGCCGTGATGGCTCCGCTACCGTCGTCCGACGCGTCGGCGGCACACGACGCGCCGGCGATATCACCGGCGTGGTCGGAGATGCCGGCCGAGCAGGTGCTGCGTGAACTCGAGGCCGGGCTGCGAAGCGTCCTTGCCCGCGAGCTGCATATGCCGGAAGACGAGCTCGCAGTGGACCTCCCGTTTGCAGAGCTGGGCCTCAACTCGGTGATGGCAATGTCGGTTCGCCGAGACACCGAGCAGTTCGTCGGCATCGAGCTGTCGGCGACAATGCTTTTCAACTATCCGACGATCGTCGCATTAGCGGAGCACCTCGCTAAAAAGCTTCTACCACAGACAGATTCGGACAACGACATCGACGCGCTGGGCGACTCGGACTCCCACGTGTTGGATGACCTGTTCGACAGCGTGGAGTCGGCTCCGGCTGGTAGTGAGAGGGGTATCTGATGGAGGGCTACCGGCGGGGTGCATCCAGCCGTTTGGAGGTCGTGTCATGACCTCGCCTTACGACGAGGAAGCTCTTCGGCACTGGCTGGCCGACTACCTCGTGACCAATGTCGGCTGCAATCCCTATGAGATCGACTTCGATGCGTCGATGAGTGATCTTGGTCTGGGCTCGCGCGACGCAGTTGTGCTCTCCGGTGAGCTGTCCGAGCTACTCGGTCGCAAAGTTTCGCCGGTGGAATTCTGGGAGCACCCGTCAATCGGTGATTTGGCGCGGTTTCTCAGCGGGTCCGAATCCAGCGCGGAGCCGATCCTTCAGCCGGATCATCGAACCAGCATGGACGAGCCGATCGCGGTGATCGGCCTGGGCTGCCGATTCCCCGGTGGGGTCCACGGGCCGGAAGAGTTCTGGCAATTCTTAGCTGAAGGCCGGAACGCGGTGGGACAGTTGCCGCCGGATCGGTGGGCGCCATTCGAGGACGGCTCCCCAGAGGTTGCGGCGACGCTGGCCCGCACCACACGTTCGGGATCGTTCTTAGCCGACGTCGACAGCTTCGACGCCGACTTCTTCGAAGTCTCCAGCCGCGAAGCCGTCAAGATGGACCCGCAGCAGCGTCTGCTGCTCGAAGTAGCATGGGAGGCACTCGAACACGCCGGAATTCCGCCGGGTTCGCTGCGCCGCTCACAAACCGGCGTCTTCGCTGGAGCGTGCTACGCCGACTACGGATACTTGGCAGCGCTCGATCTGCCAAGTATCGACGCGTGGAGTAATTCCGGTGGCGCGCTGAGCATCATCGCCAATCGGCTGTCGTATTTCCTGGATCTTCGTGGGCCTTCTGTCACCATTGACACCGCGTGTTCGTCATCGATCGTCGCTTTGCATCTCGCGTGTCAGAGCCTACGAATCGGGGATTCGGATGTGGCTCTTGCGGCAGGGGTGAACCTGTTGTTGGCGCCTGGAGTCTTTCGCGCCTTCGATCAAACGGGCGCGTTGTCGCCCACTGGTGCTTGCCATGCGTTCGACGCGGATGCTGACGGGTTCGTCCGCGGTGAGGGCTGCGGAGTCGTCGTGCTCAAGCGACTGAGTGATGCAGTTCGCGACGGGGATCGGCTGCTTGCAGTGGTCCGCGGCTCGGCAGTCAACCAGGACGGCCGGTCCAACGGCCTGCTGGCCCCAAACCCCGCCGCGCAGATGGCGGTGCTGCGTACGGCTTACGCCAACGCAGGGGTATCGCCACATGAGGTGGATTATGTCGAGACCCACGGCACCGGAACGCTATTGGGGGATCCCATCGAGGCGCGGGCGCTCGGTACCGTCCTGGGTAAGGGACGTCCGGAGCAATCGCCGCTGTTGATCGGTGCGGTGAAGTCCAATCTCGGTCATCTGGAGGCAGCGGCCGGAATGGCGGGCCTCATCAAGACGGTTCTCGCCGTCCAGCGGGCAAGCATCCCCGGCAATTTGCATTTCCACAATCCCAATCCGCACATACCGTTCGGTCAAATGCGGCTGAAAGTCGTTGCTGAGCAACAAGACTGGCCGCACACGCCGCACCCGCGGCGGGCTGGGGTCTCCGCGTTCGGGTTCGGTGGTACCAACGCGCATGCGGTGATCGAGCAGGCGCCCGCTTCGGTACCCGTTCTGCGCGAGCCGGATCCAGCTGTCACCACATTGGTGGTGTCGGGCAAGACCCCGGAGCGGATAGCGGCGATGGCCGGGACCCTGGCTGAGTGGATTGCCGATGCGGGCTCTGCAGTGCGGCTGCCCGATGTGGCTCATGCACTCAATCACCACCGGGAACGATACGCCCAGTTCGCCACGGTTTGCGCCCGTGATCGTGCCGACGCGGTGACCCGGTTGCAAGCGCTGGCCGAAGGCCGAGTGGCCCCGGGAGCGCAGGGAGCGGAAGGAATAGTGGGCCCGCACGACGGCCCCTGCAATCCCGGCACGGTGTTCGTCTACTCGGGTCAGGGCTCGCACTGGGCGGGCATGGGCCGCCAATTGCTTGCCGACGAGCCGGTGTTCGCCGAGGCCATCGAGGATCTGGAACACGATTTCGTTGAGCACGTTGGGTTTTCGTTGCAACAAGTGATCGCCGGCGGCGAGCCGGTGAGCGGTGACGCGCAGGTGCAGCCGGTGCTGATGGGATTGCAACTGGCGCTGACCGAGTTGTGGCGCTCGTACGGAGTGCACCCGGATGCCGTGATCGGTCATTCGATGGGTGAAGTCACCGCGGCGGTGGTGGCCGGGGCGCTGACTGTGGGCGACGGACTGCGGGTGATCGCTATCCGCTCGCGCCTGATGTCGCAGCTCGCGGGGCAAGGTGCGGTGGGATTACTCAAGCTGGACGCCGAGGCCACCGCAGCGTTGATCGCCGACTATCCCAATGTCAGTGTGGCGGGTTATATCTCACCGCAGCAGACGGTGATCGCTGGGCCCGTTGCGCCAGTCGATGCGGTGATCGCCGCGGTGAGCGCGCAGAATAAGTTCGCCCGGCGGGTCAACATGGAGGTCGCCTCGCATACCGCGTTGATGGACCCGATCTTGCCCGAGCTGCGGTCGGCGCTGGCGGATCTGGGGCCCTCGATGCCGACAATTCCGTTTATCTCCACCGTTGTGGCAGACACCACCGCGCCGGTGCTGGATGCCGAGTACTGGGTGGCCAATGTGCGCCAGCCGGCGCTGTTGAGTCAGGCCATCACCGCAGCCTCGGAAGAACACGGCACCTTCATCGAAGTCAGCGCTCATCCGATCTTGACCCACGCCGTCAGCGACACGCTGGATTCGGTGACCCATCACCACGCTGTCGGGACCTTGTGGCGCGACGGTGATGACACGGTCACTTTCCATACCAATGTCAACGCCGTCCACACCAGCCAGCCGCCGGAGACACCCCACCCGGCAGAACCGGCTCCGGTGCTGCCCACCACGCCCTGGCAGCACAGCAAGCACTGGGCCACGGTTAGGCCATTGGCTCCGGTCAAACGTGTTGCTCATGTTGGTATTTCGAATGGGCAGGTCGTCGATGGACCGATTCCGCCGGAGTGGTATAGCCAGCTAGCCTGGCCGGCTCGGAAGTTGTCAGCAGAGCGGGTAGACGCGGACAGTTCGTGGCTGGTGATCGCCGATTCCGGGCTCGGCGCGGAACTCGGTCGTGTTCTGGGTGATGGGTCTGACGTGACGGTGCTGCCGGCGTCGCTGCTGGCCGAAGGCAGCGAGGTTGAAACGATCACCGACGCCCTCGCCGGAGCAACCCATGTGCTCTACGCACCGCAGGCGCTTTCTGAACATTTCGACGCCGAAGCGGGATATGCCCTGTTCAACGCCGCGCGGAAGCTGACCGCAGCGGCGACCGAAATGGGGATGGGGCCGCGGCTGTTCCTGCTCACCCGCAACGCGCAGCCTGTCGATGAGGGCGATCGGGCCAACCCCGCCCACGCGGTGTTGTGGGGACTGGGTCGCACGCTGGCACTGGAGCATCCCGAAATCTGGGGCGGCATCGTCGATGTCGACGAATCGGTGCCCGCCGGCTTGGCCGCCCGATATGTGGTCGACGAAGCTCACGGCGGCGATGGAGAGGATCAGGTCGTATACCGGGCCGGTATCCGTCGCGTCCCACGGCTGCAAAGCCGTCACCTGCCGGCGGCGTCCCCGGCCAAACTGGATAAGGACAGCAGCTATCTGGTCATCGGCGCAACCGGCAACATCGGACCGCATCTGATCCAGCAGCTTGCAGCCTCCGGCGCCGGAACCGTCGTCGCGGTCTCGCGCAACCCCGGTTCACGCCTAGACGAGTTGGCTGCCGGCCTGTCGGCAACCGGAACCACCTTGGTGACGGTTGCTGCCGACGCGGCCGATGAAACCGCGATGAGCGCACTGTTCGACCGCTTCGGCGCAGACCTCCCGCCGCTGGGCGGTATTTACGTGGCGGCGTTCGCGGGCGGGCCGATCACCTTGCGCGACATGACCGATGACGACGTCACCGCGATGTTCCGGCCGAAGCTGGATGTGGTAGCGCTGCTGCATAAGCTGTCCGTGCGTCACCCGGTGCGCCAGTTTGTGCTGTTCTCGTCGATCTCTGGCGTGACTGGGTCGCGCTGGCTGGCCCACTACGCGGCGACCACGACCTTCCTGGACACGTTCGCGTTTGCCCGCCGGGCGGCTGGACTTCCGGCTACCGCGATCAACTGGGGCCTCTGGAAGTCATTGTCCGACAGCCAATCCGACGAGGAACGGCACGTGACTCTGGAATCCGGTCTACAGCCGTTGCCCGACGAGGTCGCCATCCAGGCGCTGGCGTGGGTCACCGGTCCCGGCACTCCGGCGCGGTCCACCGTCGTCGCGGCCGACTGGGGCCGGCTCGCCACCGCCTACCGCAGCACCCGTGCCGCTCTACGCATCGTCGACGAGCTGCTGCCTGGTGAGACCGGGGACGACAGTTCACCAACGCTGACCACCGAGTTTCGCAAAACGTTGCGCGACGCCGAACCGGCGCGGCGGCGCGGCCTTCTGGTCGATCACGTCACTGCGCAAGTCGTCGCGGCGATGGGGTTGGCGTCACCGCAACTGCTGGATCCGTCAACGGGTTTCTTCCAGTCCGGGATGGACTCACTGATGAGCGTGACGCTTCAGCGCGCCCTTTCCGACAGCCTGGGCGAGTCGCTACCCGCGTCGGTGGTGTTCGACTATCCGACCGTCGAAGCGCTGGCCGACTACTTGGCCACTCTGCTTCCGGAACTGGTCGAGGTTGCCGATCAGGAAAGCGTCGATGCCTATCAAGACCTCAGTGATGACGACCTGCTCAAAGAACTTTCCGAAAGGCTGGGTTGAGCGCAATGACTGCTGCATCGCCGGATCGTCGGGCGATCATCACCGAGGCGCTGCGCAAGATCGATGATTTAACTGCTCGTCTCCAGATCGCCGAAAAGGCTGATACCGAGCCAATTGCCGTGGTGGGGATGGCGTGCCGGCTCCCCGGTGGGGTGGACACCCCCGCTCAGTACTGGCAGTTCCTCAAGAACGGGGAAAGCGGCGTTGTCCGGGTGCCTGCGGACCGCTGGGACGCGGACGCCTACTACTCCGAGGACCACACCCGGCCCGGCACGATCTGCAATCGGGAGGGCGGCTTTCTGACGTCCTGGCAGCCCGATCAATTCGATGCCGAGTTCTTCGGGATCTCTCCGCGTGAGGCCGTCGCGATGGATCCTCAGCAGCGGCTGCTGCTCGAAGTCGCTTGGGAGGCATTGGAAAACGCCGGCGTCACGCCGGAAGCGGTTCGCAACACGCAGACCGGAATCTACATCGGCCTGACCACCTATGACTATTCGTTGATCGCGGCTAACGGGCGGCCCGAAGACGTCGACCCCTACATTCCGTTCGGCAATGCGTCGAACTTCGCCGCAGGACGGCTGTCGTATTTCCTTGGCGTGCACGGCCCGGCCGTGGTCGTCGATACCGCGTGCTCCTCGTCGCTGGTGGCCATCCATCTGGCCTGCCAGAGCCTGCGCCGGCGCGAAACGGACCAGGTGCTGGCCGCCGGCACCAACCTGATCCTCTATCCGTTAAACAGCATCGCCTGCTCGCGGTGGGGAATGCTGGCTCCGGACGGGCAGTGCAAGACTTTTGACGCGTCCGCCAACGGGTACGTGCGCAGCGAAGGCTGCGCTGTGGTGGTGCTCAAGCGGCTCAGTGATGCACTGCGCGACGGGGATTCGGTGTGGGCCGTGGTGCGCGGTTCGGCGGTCAACCAGGACGGCCCGAGCAGCGGGCAGACGGTACCCAGCGGACCCGCCCAGCAGGCGGTGCTGCGGGCGGCGTTGGCGGCAGCGCGCCTAGAGCCGTCGGAGATCGACTACGTCGAGGCGCACGGCACCGGGACGGCGTTGGGGGACCCGATCGAACTCGAAGCGCTGAACCAGGTTTTCCCGGACACCGATCGGTTGGCGCCGCTGGTCCTGGGTTCGGTGAAGACAAACATGGGTCATATGGAGAACTCGGCCGGTATCGCCGGGTTCGTCAAGACCGTGCTGAGCCTGGGGCATAGCTATATTCCGCCGCATCTGAACTTCAAGCAATTGACTCCGAATGCCAGCGCAGGTGCGTCGCGATTCACCATCGCCGCGCAAGGGATGGACTGGCCCGACGTAGGGCGGCCCCGGCGTGCGGGGGTGTCGTCGTTTGGGGTCAGCGGCACTAACGCGCATGTGGTCGTCGAGCAGGCGCCGGTCACCGAACCTGTTCCGTCGCAACCGGAGCCAGTGGTGAGCACGTTGGTGATCTCGGGGAAGAGCCCGGCCCGGATCGCGCCGTTGGCCGCGATGCTGGCCGACTGGATGGCCGGTGACGGCGCTGCCGTCCCGTTGGCCGATATCGCCCACACCGTCAACAACCACCGCGCTCGTTACAAGAGCTTCGCCGCGGTGTGTGCGCGTGATCGCGATCAGGCGGTGGCCGGCCTGCAGGCATTGGCCGCCGGCGAGCCGGCGCCGGGTGTTGTCGAGCAGGCCAACCGACCCCAGGGGCCGGGCACGGTATTTGTGTATTCCGGTCAGGGTTCGCAGTGGGCCGGCATGGGCCAGCGGTTGCTGGTCGAGGAGCCGGCGTTTGCTGCCGCAGTGGACGAGTTGGAGGCGGCTTTCGTTGAGGCGGCAGGATTTTCGCTGCGGGATGTGCTGGTCTCCGGCGAGCAGGTGGTGGGTATCGAGCGTATCCAGCCGGTCTTGGTCGGTATGCAGTTGGCGTTGACGGCGTTGTGGCGCTCCTATGGCGTGGAGCCCGCCGCCGTGATCGGGCATTCGATGGGGGAGGTCACCGCTGCCGTCGTGGCCGGGGCCTTGAGTGCGGCCGATGGGCTCAAAGTTATCGCGACCCGATCGAAGTTGATGTCGCGGCTGTCCGGGCAGGGCGCGATGGCGCTGCTGGAGTTGGGAGCCGAGGACGCCGAGAAGTTGGTCGCGAACTATCCGGATATCACGGTGGCGGTGTACGCCGCTCCGCAGCAGACGGTGATCGCCGGGCCACCCGAGCAGGTCGACGCGGTGATCGCGGTCGTGGACGCGCAAGGGCTGTTGGCGCGGCGGGTCGAGGTCGATGTGGCCTCGCACCACCCGACAGTGGATCCGATTCTGCCCGAATTGCGTAGTGCGCTGGCTGGTTTGGCACCGGTCACGCCGAGGATTCCATTGATCAGCACGGTCGGTCAAACCAACGGCGCGGCACCGGCTTTTGATGCCGACTATTGGGTGGTCAATTTGCGCAACCCGGTGCGGTTCAGCCAGGCAGTGGCGGCCGCTTCCGAAGAACATGCCACCTTCGTCGAAGTCAGCCCACACCCACTGCTCACCCACGCCATCGGTGAAACGCTTGCTTCGACGCCGTCGGGCGACCGATTCGTTGTCACGTCGGCGATGAAGCGCGGTGACGACGAAACCCTTTCTGTCCACACTCAACTCGCCACTGTCGGGGTGGCGCCGAAGACCGGTGGGGTCCGGCGCGCAGACATCCCGCCGTCGCCGTGGCTGCATGCCAGCTATTGGGTCGAGAAGAAATCCGCCGGGCCGCGGCTGCCAGATGTGCACCCGTTGCTTGGGGTGCACGTTGAAATGCCCTCTGGCCGTGAGCATGTGTGGCAGGCCGACATCGGAATCGAGACGATGCCGTGGCTGGCCGACCACAAGGTGCATGGCCAGGCCATCATGTCAGGGGCGGGCTTTGTCGAGATCGCGTTGGCCGCGGGCCGCCAGGCCCTTGGCCTGCCCGTCGCCGCGGTACAGGTCACCCGACTCGAGATCGAGCAGGCGTTTGTCCTCGATGGCCAAACGCGGGTCACGACACAGTTTGCTTCCAGCGCCGACGGGAATCGCGTTGAGATTCACGCCAGTTCGGCAGACGGCAAGTGGTCCCGGTATGCAGTAGCCGACATCGACGTGACCGACCAGGATGCGCCTGCCGGGCAGCGCGACGCCGAATCGGGCAGCGACATCGAGCTGCCCGACGACGCTGCTGACCATCCCGACTACTGCATCCATCCGGCGCTGCTGGACGCGGCGCTGCGGCAACTGGCTGCCGCCATCCCGACTGACGCGTCGGACGGTTGGACGTCGTACCTGCCAGTGTCGGTCGCGACGATCCGGGTGTTCGGTCCGAGTCGGCGCCGCGCCCGGTGCCACGCCGATCTGATCGAGCAGGCGCCCGGAGATTACCGGGGCCGAATCGTTCTGACCGACGATGCGGGCACCGCAACCGCGGAGCTCACCGGCATCGAGCTGCGACCGGTCGATCCCAGAGCGGTGCGGCTGCCGTTGGAGCGGAAGGTCTTCGACGCCGTCTGGGTGCAAAGTTCGACGCCGCCAACCGGCTCGGCTAGCGACCGCGTGCCCGCCGGCAGCTGGCTGCTGTTGGCCGACTCCGACGCCGAGACAGCAGCACTTGTGGCGGACGTTGCCGCCTGGTTGAGCACGCCGACCCGACGAGTGGTCAGCGGTGCATTGTCGGACGAGTCGGCAGTGGTGGAGGCCTTCAAGAAAACCGCAGCTGATGAAAACCTTCCGCCCGCAGGCGTGATCGTGTTCCTTCCAGCGCCGTCGTTTGACGGCACCGACTTCGACGGTGCGCTTCGGCGCGCCCAGGAACTGATCGCAGCGATCTCGACCGCGGCGCACGCCGTCGTCGACGCCGTGTTCGGGAATCCACCGCGGCTGTGGCTGGTAACCCGTGACGGCCTTTCAGTTCACGATGATGAGCCGGGCGATCCGGCGATCGGTGCTCTAAAGGGCCTCATTCGTAACTGGCGGTTCCCGGGCGAAGCGGCGCGCGTCCTGGCCGGCGAGCCAGATCTTGGCGCCACTCTGGTCGACCTGGGTAAAGCGGACGATCCGGCGAAGCTAGTCGGGGCGTTGATCACTGAACTCGGTTCGCCTGCCGGCGATGACGTGATCGCGTGGCGCAGCGATGGCCGATATGTGGAACGGCTCTCGCGTGCGACGCTCGATGCAGGCCACCCGGAGGCGGTTATCCGCGCCGACGGTTCGTACATCGTCACCGGGGGTCTGGGCGGGCTGGGCACGGTCGTCACCCGTTGGCTTCTCGAGCGCGGTGCGGGGCGGATTGTGCTCAACGGCCGAAGCGAGCCCTCCGATGTTCAGCAGCAGGCCCTTGCCGGCCTGGGAAACGACACCGAAATCGTCTTTGTAGCAGGCGATATCGCTTTGCCGGGAGTAGCAGAGCGGCTGGTGGCGGCTGCCGAAGAGACTGGACGCCCACTGCGCGGTGTCGTGCATGCGGCCGGTGTGACCGGTGAGGGTCTGGTGTCGGCGCTTACCTCCGAAGGCATGCAACGGGTGTGGGCGCCGAAGGTGGGCGGAGCATTGCGCCTGCACGCCGCGACAGCCACCCGCGACCTTGACTGGTGGGTGGGCTTCTCTTCGATGGCCACGCTGCTGGGCCTGCCGGGTCAATTGGCGTACACAACAGCCAACGCCTGGCTCGACGCGTTGATGACGTGGCGACGTGCATCGGGCTTGCCTGCGACCGCGATCGACTGGGGCCAGTGGTCCGACGTCGGGATGAGCCACGCACTGACCTACAGCGTTCTCGACCCGATCACTCCCGACGAAGGCGTCGAGGCGCTGGAGCGCTTGGTGGGCGGCGTGCTGGCTCGGGTCGGCGTCGGACGGCTGCGCCTTGATCGCGCCATCGCCGCTACTCCCGAGTTCCGCCAACTCAACTACTTCGAAAATGTGGTGTCCGAGTTCGACAAAACGTTCGACGTTTCGACCGTCGACCACCGACCGGCCGCTGCGGACGAGGATCGGGCGCAAGTTTCCGCCCCGGACTGGTCGCAGTTGTCGGCCGAGGACAGGCTCGGTGAACTCGAGGCCAGGCTGCGGACCATTTTGGCCCGTGAACTGCGGATGTCGGCAGCAGCGATCAACGTGGACCAGCCATTCCCCGAGCTGGGGTTGGACTCGATGATGGCGATGACGGTCCTGCGGGAGACGCAGAAGCTGGTCGGCATCGACTTGTCTGCGAATATGCTGTTTAACCACCCGACCATCTCGTCGCTGGCGGCGTACGTGGCGGACCTGCTAGCACCCCAAGAAGCGCCGCAGGAAGACTCGGAAAAGGCCGCTGTCGATCTGCTGGACTCGCCGGGCGGGGTGTTGGATGAGTTGTTCGATCATGTGGAGTCGGCTTCGGCGGGCAGTGAGAGCGGTATTTTTTAATGGGAACGATTTTCGACAGAGTTTCGGCGATGCCCGCCGACAAGCGGGACGCGCTGACGCAGCAGTTCGATAAGGCGTCGCGGATCACCGCCGCCGAACCGGTGGCGGTGGTGGGGATCGGCTGCCGTTTTCCCGGTGGCGCGGTAGGCCCGGAGGGCTACTGGAACTTCTTGGCACACGGTGGGGATGGGATCAGCGAAATCCCTTCCGACCGCTGGAATGCCGACGAATACTACGATCCGGACCAGTTCGCGCCCGGCCGGATGTCGTCGAAGTGGGGCGGCTTCCTGCCCGACGTGGCCGGCTTCGACGCGGACTACTTCGGTATTTCCCCGCGTGAAGCCGAAGCCATGGATCCCCAGCAGCGGCTGATGCTCGAAGTGGCTTTTGAAGCATTGGAGCATGCCGGGATCGCGACAGATGAGCTGTCCGGTGTGCGCGCCGCGGTCATGATGGGTGTGTATTACGGCGAGTACCAGACGATTTCGGCGGCCAACGCGGACACCATCGATGCCTACTCCGCAACGGGCAACGCCCACGCCGTCGCTGTCGGGCGCATCGCCTATCTGTTAGGGCTCCGTGGCCCGGCGGTGGCGATCGATTCCGCGTGTTCGTCGTCGCTGGTGACGATTCATCTGGCCTGCCAGAGCCTGCGGTTGCGGGAGAGCGACCTGGCCCTGGCCGGCGGGGTCAGCCTCATCTTGCGGCCGGAAACTCAGATCGCGATGGCCAAGTGGGGAATGCTGTCTCCGAACGGCCGGTGCTACTCCTTCGACTCCCGGGCCGACGGGTTCGTCCGCGGCGAGGGTTGTGGAGTCGTCGTACTCAAGCGGCTCACCGACGCCGTTCGGGACGGGGACCGGGTGCTCGCCGTTGTGCGCGGCTCCGCGGTCAACCAGGACGGCCGGTCCAACGGCCTGACCGCGCCGAACACCATCGCGCAACAGGACGTCATCTCGCGCGCATTGCGCAGTGCCGACGTGACCGCGGGCTCGGTGAACTTCATCGAGGCGCACGGCACCGGCACCGGACTAGGTGACCCGATCGAGTTCGAGGCGTTGGCCGATCAGTACGGGCGCGGCGAGAGCCGCTGTGCCCTCGGTGCGGTGAAATCCAACTTCGGCCACCTGGAGGCTGCGGCCGGCATTGCCGGCTTCATCAAGGCCGCGTTGTCCGTGCAGCGGGCGCAGATACCGCCCAACCTCAACTTCTCGCAATGGAATCCGGCGATCGACCCATCGCCCACGCGCCTGTTCATTCCCACCGAGCTGAGCCCATGGCCCGCGGAGGAAGGCCCGCGACGGGCCGCCGTGTCGTCATTCGGCATCGGCGGGACGAACGCACACGTGGTGATCGAACAAGGCCCGGATCCGGCGCCGGTGTCGGATGCCGATTCGCGTTCAGCGGTGACGACATTGACGGTTTCCGGCAAGACCGAACAACGGATCGCGGCGTGGGCGACGGCACTTGCCGATTGGATGGTCGATGAGGGTGCCGGCGTGCCTTTGGCCGATGTTGCCCACACCGTGAATCACTACCGCAGCCGGCACAACAAATTCGCCACGGTATCCGCCCGCGATCGGGCAGAGGCCGTGGCGGGGCTGCGGGCCTTGGCCGCCGGGCAGCCGACGCCGGGAGTGGTCGGCCCGCGTGAGGCGCCGCGTGGATCGGGCACGGTGTTTTTGTATTCGGGTCAGGGTTCGCAGTGGGCGGG
>NZ_JBAPPI010000534.1:0-9205 GCF_049280035.1 Mycobacterium sp.
GTCCTCGGGAGTGCCGGCGCGGCCCAGCGGGGTGTTCTCCAGGTATTCCTCGAGCACGCCCGGAATCTGGGTGGCCGGCTCGGTGAGCGGAGTGTGCACGAAGCCGGGGGCGACGGCGTTGACCCGGATACCGTGCGGCGCGAGTTCGAGCGCCGCGACTTGGGTCAGCATCGACAGCCCGGCCTTGGCCGCGCAGTAGGCGCTCATCGCCGTAGCGGGCTGGCGCCCGTTGAGCGAGCTGATCGACACCAGCGCCCCGCCGTCGCGCAGCCGGGGCGCTCCGTGCTTGATCACCAGGAAAGCGCCGGTGAGGCAGACGTCGACGACGGAGCGGAAATCTTCGACGGGCAGTTCGGTGATCAGCCCGACTCCGCCGTAACCGGCGGTGTTGACCACTACGTCGAGCGCGTCGGCCTGTTCGAAAAGTGTTCGTACCGAGCCCTCGTCGGTTACCTCGACCATCGCGGCGGTGTGCGGGTCGCCGAGTTCGGCAGCGACGGCACGCGCGCCGTCGGTGTTGCGGTCGGCGACAATCACCCGGCAGCCATCTGCGGCCAGCGCCTGGGCCACCGCTCGGCCGATGCCCGAGGCGCCGCCGACGACGACCGCCGCGCGATTGGTCATGCTGGCTCCCGGTCGGGTCGAGAGTCATTCCATTTGGCGGTGATCACACCCCATGGATCGGCGTAGCGGCCCGGGTAGCGGTAGTACGGCGAGCGACGTTTGAGCAGCGCATGGGCCAGCGGAGCCGCCAGCCTCGTCGGATAGCGCCGCCAGCCCATTCGGTCGGCCATCTCGGCCAGCAGCTGCGCCCACGAAACCCGTTGGAATTTCAGGGCTTCCACCGAGCGTGCGGTGTCCATCCAGTCGGTAGCGAACCAGTCGGCGTCGCTGTCCGGGTTGCCCTTACGCCCGGCGGGCATTCCACCCACCAAGCCCATCGCCGCGGCGCTGGCCGGGGCGAGGTCGCCGTGGACGTGGCGGTGCGAGTCGTCGCCGCCGATCAGCAACGTCTCGCCGACCACCGGCGCGGTGGTGGCGGCGACAAAGGCGCGCGCCACGTCACGCACGTCGACGGTCTGGATGCGCCCGTCGACCGGCAGCGACGCCTCGAAGTAAAGGGTGTCCAGGTCGATGTTGAAGCGCGGCTCTGCGGTCAGTACGCCGCCCAGGCGTAGCACCACCCAGTCCAGCTCCGAGCCGCGCACCAGCTGCTCGGCTTCCACCTTGTGGGCGCCGTAGATGTCGGATGGCCGCAGCGGAGTGTCCGCGGTGAGTACATCGGTAATGCGGTGTGGGTTACGGGCGCCGTAGGCGGCGACGCTCGAGGCTTGCACGAATCGCGGCGGCGCCGGCAGCGTGTTGGCTGCGTTGATCAAAAATCCCGTCGCGTCGACGTTGACGCGACGGGCCAGCGCCGGCCGCGCGTAGCACACCGGCGGGATGATCGCGGCAAGATGAATGATCGCCGCGGGCGAGACGTCGCGCAGCAGCGCGGCGACCGCTGCCGGATCGGTGAGGTCGGCCCACCGAACGTCGGTGGCCGGCAGCAGGGCGGCTGCGCTCTTGCGATTGGCCGGGATGTCGAGGTCGGTGGCGACGACGCGGCGGCCGTCGGCGCTCAGCTGTTGCACCGTCGCGGACCCGACCAATCCGAACGCCCCGGTGACCAGCACAGTCTCGGACATTGCCCTCCTAGCTCGCGAAAAGTGTATTTCGCGACGTGCCGGCGCGGATACGTGCGCCGCTCCTCCTCATCGCTTCGCTCTGCATCGTCGCCGGCGCGGAAAGGGGGCCGACTAACGCGCTGACTACGCCGTCGCCTCAGCTGCCTGCCGGCTCGGCGGCGCTGCGGTGGCTTTCATCTGGTCGAACAGCTCGGTGTAGTAGGGCAGGCATTCGGCTATCGCCTGCTCGGTTGTGAGCAACGGTCGATACCCGAGGTCGCGGGTGGCCTTGGCCACCGAGAAGTAGTTGTCCAGATACAGCCGCTCGACGGCCAGCGGTTCCAGCGGGGGTTTCGGTATTCCGAACCGGAAGTGCAGGCGCTGCCAGCCCGACATTGCCGCGCGGACCGCGGCGCCCGATATCCGAAGCCGGGGCAGGCGATATCCACACGCCGCTACCACCGGTCGCGCGAACTCGAACATGTTCACCGGTTCGGCGTCGTTGATGAAGTACGCCTGCCCGGGCGCACTGCCGCCCGGGACCAAGTGCTCGGCGGCCAGGATGAAGCCGTGAATCAGGTTGTGCACGTACGAGTTATCCAGCCGGGCGGCCTTGCGGCCCACCAGGATCTTGACATGGCCGGCCTGCACACTTTCGAACACCTTGCGAAACATCGTCTGGTCGCCACAGCCCCAGATTCCGCTCGGGCGTACCGCGCACGTCAGCAGCCCGTCAATCCCGTTCTGGGACAGAACAAATCGCTCGGCGACCACTTTCGTCTCGGTGTAAAGGTCATTGAACCGGTCGGTGTAGGGCAACGTCTCGTCACCGTCGGCGATCGGCTTGCCGCCCATCACCACACTGTTGGACGACGTGTAGACGAACCGCTGCACCCCGGCCGCCTGGGCGGCGTGCACCAGGGTCTTGGTTCCGTCGACGTTGACGGCGAAACTGCGTTGCCGGTACTCGTCGGTGACCGAGGCACCGCCCAGCAATTCGATAATCGCCGCGGTGTGGAAGACGGTGTCGATGCCGTCGACCGCCGCCGCGACCATCTCCGGGTCGCAGATGTCGCCCTGCAGCACCTCCAGCCCCGGGTGGGCTGCGAGCGGCGAGGGCGCACGGTCGAAGGACCGCACCTGGTGGCCACGGTCGAGCAGGGTGGTCACCAGGTTGGCGCCAACGAACCCCGAGCCGCCGGTGACCAGGATCCGGCCCAACTCGGTGGTCGGCGATGTTCCAGAAGTGTCAGACATGGGAACGAGGATAACTGAAACGTGTTCCAGTTTCGAATTCAATCCGTCAAACTGGTTTCAGATTCAAGAATCCTCCTGGTCGCTGGCTGCCAGCGCATCGGTCACCCGCTTGCGCGCTCCAGCTAAGTGTTCCTCACACCGTTTTGCCAGCTGTTCGCCTCTTTCCCACAGTGCTAGCGATGCATCCAGATCCAGCCCGCCCTGCTCGAGAAGGCGCACAACTTCGATCAGCTCGTCCCGGCATTTTTCGTACCCGAGATGACTAATAGGTGTAGCCTCGTCGGCCTGCCGCGGCTTGGCCGCGGCGTCGCTGTCCCGTTCAGACATCGGTCCGTCCTTCGCTGATCGCTGCGACGGAGCCGTCGGCAACTCGCACCCGCAGCTTGGTGCCCGCCGGGGCAGCCTCGACCGACCGGAGCACCGCCGAGGGCCCCTTCGTGGGAACCGTCTGCACCACGGCGTAGCCACGGGCCAGAGTGGCCGCCGGACCCAACGTAGCCAGCCGGGCGGACAAGTGACCGACGCGCTCGGCCTGCACGTCGATCAGTCGGCTGATGTCCCGGCGAACTGCAGACCGGGCGCGGTGAATCTCCTCGGCGCGCACCCTCAGCGCCGCCAGCGGCTCGGCCAGTACCGGGCGGCTGCGCAACTGCGCGAGCGCGCGCTGTTCGCGAGCCACCCAGTTGCGCAGCGCCTGGGCGCTGCGTCGGCGCAGGTCGTCGAGCAAGTGTTGTTCAGCCGCAGTATCCGGGACGATCTTTTTGGCGGCATCGGTGGGAGTGGCGGCGCGCAAATCGGCGACCAGGTCGCACAGCGGGTTGTCGGGCTCATGACCGACCGCACTGATTACCGGGGTCCGGCACGCGGCGATCGCGCGGCACAGCGTCTCGTCGGAGAACGGCAGCAGATCCTCGACGCTGCCGCCGCCGCGGGCCACCACGATCACGTCGACGTCCGGGTCGGCGTCGAGTTCGCTTAGCGCCGAGACAATTTGGGCGACGGCGTTGGGACCCTGGACGGCGGTGTTGCGGACCGCAAACTGCACCGCGGGCCAGCGCGCGGCGGCCACCGTGGTGACGTCGCGCTCGGCGGCGCTGGCCCGCCCGGTGATCAGTCCGACCATTGTCGGCAGGAACGGGATCGGCCGCTTGAGCCGTGGGTCGAACAACCCCTCGGCGTCCAGCAGTCGTCGCAACCGCTCGATGCGGGCCAGCAGTTCGCCGATCCCCACCGCGCGTATCTCGGACACGCGCAACGTCAGTGTGCCGCGTCCGGTGAAGAAGTTCGGCTTTCCGCAGACCACCACCTGCACACCCTCGACGAGTTTGACCGGCGCGCGGTCCACCAAATCCCTTGGGGCGGTTACGGTTAGCGACATATCGGCCGCAGGGTCGCGCAGCACCATGAACACCGTCTTGATGCCCGGCCGGATGTTGATTTGAGTCAACTGGCCTTCGACCCACACCGTGCCCAGCTTGTCGATCCAGCCTGCGATGCGGATGGCCACCGCACGAACCGGGTAAGGATTCTCGGCCGAATTCGCCGACCGGGTCCCTACCGCCCGTTCAGTGGGCACCGGTTCGGTCACCTCACCGTCGCGCGAGTGATCCTGTTGGCGAGCAGCGTCTGGAACGGTGCACGCGCCTTGGTGGCCTCTTCGTAGGCCAACAGAGCCTCGAGTTCATCCAGATCGAGCGATTGCAGCCTGGCCCGCAGCTGCGCCAGGGTCAAGGTTTCGTAGTCGAGCTCGTCGGCCACTGCGGGCGCAGCCACGGACTTGGCGGCCGGCCTTTTCCCGCGGGAAATGGGCCGAGTCGGCGAGTCGGGCGCGGTGTAGAGCGCGAACCGTCCTTCGGCGCGGCCCTCGCCGTCGGTCGGGTCGACGCCGGAGCCGAATGCGTCGGCATCACCGTCGTCGCCCAAGTCCTCGTCGAAGGTGGCCCACTCCGGCTGCTCCTCCTTGGGCGGGAAAATCTGCTCCAGGGTCGAGTCGCCCTTGATCACCAGCTCGGCGATGTTCTGCTGGAATCGCATCACGATGTGCGCGGCCTGACTGGCCAGTGTCATCGGATACATCAGGATGGTTTTCGGCAGCTTGATCGTCTCCTCGACGGCGAATGTCGCCGCGCCCACCAGCAGCCTGAACCCATACGGTGCAGTAGCCATGCGGTCAAGCCTGCCTTAAACCTGCGGTCAACTCCAAGCCGACAGCGCGAGCTGGCGAGCCCGAGTCCGCGGAAAGTACCCTGGTTGCCATGCCACCGACCGTCAACATGGGGATCCCGGGCGCCGCTAGCTCGGCGGTCGAGCCGGCGACCGGCAAGCGGGTGCTGCTGGCCGAGCCACGCGGGTACTGCGCCGGCGTCGACCGCGCCGTCGAGACGGTCGAGCGCGCGCTGGAAAAGCACGGCCCTCCGGTCTATGTCCGGCACGAGATCGTGCACAACCGGCATGTGGTGGACACCCTGGCCAAAGCCGGTGCGGTTTTCGTCGACGAGACCGACGAGGTCCCCGAGGGCGCGATCGTGGTGTTTTCCGCGCACGGCGTCGCGCCCACCGTGCACGCGTCGGCGGCCGAGCGGTCGCTGCGAGTTATCGACGCCACCTGCCCGCTGGTCACCAAGGTGCACAACGAGGCCAAGCGGTTTGCCCGCGACGACTACGACATCCTGCTCATCGGTCACCAGGGCCACGAGGAAGTCGTCGGAACCGCCGGCGAAGCCCCCGACCATGTTCAGCTGGTCGACGGACCCGGCGCGGTCGACGGTGTGACGGTTCGAGACGAGAACAAGGTCATCTGGCTATCCCAGACCACGCTGTCCGTCGACGAGACCATGGAGACCGTGCAGCGGCTGCGTGCCCGGTTCCCGAAACTGCAGGACCCGCCGAGCGACGACATCTGCTATGCAACCCAGAATCGGCAGGTCGCGGTCAAAGCGATGGCGCCGGAGTGCGAGCTGGTCATTGTCGTCGGGTCGGGCAATTCGTCGAACTCGGTGCGGTTGGTCGAAGTTGCCCTGGGCGCCGGGTCGGCGGCCGCTCATCTAGTGGATTACGCCGACGATATCGATCCGGCGTGGCTGGACGGCGTCACCACGATCGGGGTCACCTCCGGTGCATCGGTGCCTGAGGTGCTGGTGCGTGGCGTGCTGGAGCGGCTGGCCGAGTACGGCTACGACGTGGTGCAGCCCGTGACGACGGCTAACGAGACGCTGGTATTCGCCTTGCCGCGCGAGATCCGCCCCACCCGGCGCAGCGGCTAGGTCTAAACGTCGTATTCCCAGGAGTCAGCTCCGGGCTCGCGCAACCGCCGGGGACGTGATGGGGGCTCCCCGCGCGGCTCGTCAGCCGGGGTCGAGCTGCGATACCGGACCTGCGAGATCGGGTGGTGTGTCGCGGTGGCGCCGGATGTGCCGTTCGGCATGGACCTGCGACGAGGCTCCACGGGTTCGTAGGGCTCGACGGGCTCGTAGGGGTCGAAGCGGCTGCTAGGACGGGTCGGTTGAGCCTTGCGACTATGCGGGTCGCGGCGGATCTCCCGCGACGGCCGACCACGCAGGTCCGGATCGCGCGGCAATCTGCCGCGCCGGGGTGGCTCTGAGCCGTCGAGCTCGCGGGTGCGCGTCGTACGCCTTGGCCGCCGGGCCCGGTCAAGTGTCGGGTCGGCTGCTTCGTCCAGCGGTGGCCGAATATGGCGGGAGCGCGACGCTGCTGCCGTGCGTTTCGCCGTCCTGCGGGCGTCGGCCGATCCGGCCGATCTCGCCGGCTTCGCCGAACGTCTGACGGCGTGGGCTCGCTTCGAACCTGGCTTCGCGGCTTTGTCGGCCGTGTCATCATCGGCTGACTCGCGCCGCAGACCCGCGAACAGTGACGCAAGCCTGCCGACCCGTGCGGCGGGCTCTGCGTCGCCGCTCGCCATATCGACCTCGGCGCTCGCGACCGGGCGGATCACCATATCCAACGACCAGCGGATGATGCCGATAACCAGCACGCCGCCCGTGGTGAACACCATCAGCGGGAAGCGTTCGATCAGCGGATAGCCGCAGTTGATCAGCAGGTCCTTGAGCCCGGTGAACTTGGCGCCCTTAAACAGCCAGTACGCCCCGGGCACCGCGCAGAACAAGATCAGCGGTGGCTGGATGACCGCGGTGAAGACCCCGGACTGGCGCACTGCCAGCACCGCGGCCAGGCAACCCGCCACATAAAGCGCGGCAAAGACGGTCGTCAGCTCCTTGCCCGATCCGGCGTCGAAGGCGAAGCCCGCAGCGGCGCCAGTGACAGCGACAACCACGGCGGCCCACCAGGGCACACCAGAAATGTTGGGGATTATCGAGCGGTGATCTGCCGCCACCGCCGACCGCGTCCGCTGTGCTGACACATGTCGACCGTACCGGCTCAGCGCCGAAAGCCTCGTAAAGACCTTGTAAGCAGGCGGTGGGCGTGCCACGTTTCACGCTGCCGGGCCTCTCTTACACTTAGCTCCCTGTGAGCTTGAGCCTCGGAATCGTGGGTCTGCCGAATGTCGGCAAGTCGACGCTGTTCAACGCGTTGACCAGAAACAACGTGGTGGCCGCGAACTATCCGTTCGCGACCATCGAGCCGAACGAGGGCGTGGTGCCGCTGCCCGACCCCCGGTTGGCGACGTTGGCGGAGATGTTCGACTCGGAGCGCATCGTCGCGGCGCCAGTGACCTTCGTCGATATCGCCGGCCTCGTCGCGGGCGCCTCCGAAGGCGCCGGCCTGGGCAACAAATTCCTGGCCAATATCCGCGAGTGCGATGCGATTTGCCAGGTGGTGCGGGTGTTCTCCGACGACGATGTGACGCACGTCGCCGGGCAGGTGGACCCCAAATCCGATATCGAGGTCGTCGAGACCGAGCTGATCTTGGCCGATCTGCAAACACTCGAGCGGGCGGTGCCGAGGCTGGAGAAAGAAGCTCGCAACAGCAAGGACCGCAAACCGCTCCAGGAGGCCGCCGTGGTTGCTCAACAGACGCTCGACGGCGGGACGACGCTGTTCGCCGCGGGGGCGGATGCGCTGCTATTGCGGGAATTAAATCTGCTGACCACCAAACCGTTCCTCTTTGTGTTCAATGCCGACGAGGCGGTGCTCACCGATACTGACCGGGTCGCCGGCCTGCGCGCGCTGGTGTCGCCGGCGGACGCAGTTTTCCTGGACGCCAAGATCGAGGCCGAGCTCATTGAGCTTGACGACGAGTCGGCGGCCGAGCTGCTGGAGTCGATCGGTCAAAGCGAACGCGGCCTTGATGCGTTGGCGCGGGCCGGTTTTCACACGCTGAAGTTGCAAACCTTCCTGACGGCCGGACCCAAGGAGTCACGGGCGTGGACCATCCATCAAGGCGATACCGCGCCCAAGGCCGCCGGGGTGATCCACTCCGACTTCGAGAAGGGCTTCATCAAGGCTGAGATCGTGTCCTACGACGACCTGGTCGCCGCCGGGTCGATGGCCGCGGCTAAGTCGGCGGGCAAGGTGCGCATGGAGGGCAAGGACTACGTGATGGCCGACGGCGACGTCGTCGAATTCCGGTTCGGATCAACGTCTACGTCGAAGAGCAAGGCGTAGCCGGGCGTCCGTTGAGTTGGGTAGCTGCGCCGCGGCTGAAACCGGCAAGCTGACTGAATCGCGTCTCAGATTTCTCCGCTCGCAACGAATTCGACGAAGGTGCATCCGGCGGTTAGGCGCTGGGTGCACACTGCCGAAGTGCAAAAGATGCTCAGGAGAGCACCTACGACCGCTAGCGGTGCTGATCAACCAACCCGAAAGCGCCGACGACTCGTGCCAAAACGGGTAATCACCGGCGTGGTGGCCGTCGTCAGTGCCGTCGTGTTGGCCCTGTTCTCATCTGGGTGTCAGGGCCCGTCCACAGGTCGGGGTCCGGCGGCGAGCCCACGCTCGGCCGTGCCGCCGACTGCTCCGACCTACCGGGTCACCGCCACCGTGCCTGTCGGCAAGGACCCTTTCGGGGTGGCGGTGGATCCGGGCACCCACACCGTCTACGTCACCAACGGCAAGGACAACACGGTCTCGGTGATCGACGCCTCGACGCGCGCCGTCACCGTCACCGTGGCTGTCGGCAAGAGGCCGTGGGGGGTGGCGGTGGATCCGGGCACCCACACCGTCTACGACACCAACGCCGGCGACGGCACAATGTCGGTGATCGATGCCTCGACGCGCACCGTCACCGCCACCGTGCCTGTCGGCAAGGACCCTTTCGGGGTGGCGGTGGATCCGGGCACCCACACCGTCTACGTCACCAACAA
>NZ_JBAPPI010000535.1:0-3725 GCF_049280035.1 Mycobacterium sp.
TTCCTGTCGCCGGGCATCATCGCGCAGTCGGCGCTGTTCATCTCCATCTTCTATGGCATACAAATCATCTGGGACCGCGACGCCGGCATCCTTGCCAAGCTCATAGTGACGCCCGCGCCGGCATCGGCGCTGATCACCGGTAAGTCATTTGCGGCGGGTGTGCGATCGGTGGCACAGGTGGTCGGCGTGTTGGCGCTCGCCTATGTGATGGGCATTGGGCTGACGATCAATCCGCTGCGGATCCTGGCAGCGATGGGCATCGTCATGCTGGGTGCGGCGTTCTTCGCGTGCCTGTCGATGACGTTGGCCGGACTGGTTCGCAATCGCGATCGGCTGATGGGTATCGGTCAAGCGATCACGATGCCGTTGTTCTTCGCGTCCAACGCGCTATACCCAGTCAACGTGATGCCCGGCTGGCTGCATGTGCTCAGCAAGGTCAACCCGCTCAGCTACGAAGTCGACGCGCTACGGGCGCTACTGATCGGCACTGCGTTCCACGCGGCGGACATCGCCGTCTTAGTAGTGGCTGCGGCGCTCGGAATCATTGCCGCGTCAACCCTATTGCGGCGCTTGGTCTCCTAGACCGCAAGTCGTCCACGCCGTAACTTGCGATGCTTTCGTCGAATTGCATTGCAGCGGTGTTAATGACGACGTCACGAGGCCAGCGAGTCCCAATCGTTATCTTCGAGTCCGCGCCGACGCTCAATCGTTAGTCAACCGCGACGTCACACCCCGAAGCGGCAACCGGGAGTGGGCCGCACGCCGTGTTTGACTGCCTCCGACAGCTATTCGACCGCGTCATGCGGCAGATGAAAGTTGGGATGGGGTAAGAGCTATGAAGTTCGTTGAGAAGTTGCGCAGCGCGGCGGGCCGTTTGCCGCGCCGATTGGCAATCGCGATCGTTGGGGCAGCCCTGCTGGCCGGCCTGGTCGGTGCCGTCGGCGGCTCGGCAACCGCGGGGGCGTTCTCCAAGAAGGGCCTGCCGGTCGAGTATCTGCAAGTACCATCCGCGGCGATGGGCCACGATATCAAGGTCCAATTCCAGGGCGGCGGACCGCACGCGGTCTACATGCTCGACGGGTTACGCGCACAGGACGACTTTAACGGTTGGGACATCAACACTCCCGCGTTCGAGGAGTACTACCAGTCCGGCCTGTCGGTGATCATGCCGGTCGGTGGTCAATCCAGCTTCTACACCGACTGGTACCAGCCGGCCTGCGGTAAGAGCGGCTGCCAGACCTACAAGTGGGAAACGTTCATGACCAGGGAGCTTCCGGCGTACCTGCAGGCCAACCGGGGTATCTCGCCGAATGGCAATGCAGCGGTGGGTCTTTCAATGTCGGGTGGTTCCGCACTGATTCTGGCCGCGTACTACCCACAGCAGTTCTCCTACGCGGGATCACTGTCGGGCTTCCTGAACCCGTCCGAGGGCTGGTGGCCGACGCTGATCGGTCTGTCGATGGGCGACGCGGGCGGTTACAGCGCCACCAACATGTGGGGCCCGACGAGCGATCCGGCGTGGAAGCGCAACGACCCGATGGTCCAGCTCCCTCGACTGGTGCAAAACAACACCCGCATTTGGGTCTACTGCGGCAACGGCACTCCGAACGACCTTGGCGGCGACAGCATGCCGGCCAAGTTCCTGGAGCAATTCACGCTGCGCACCAACGAGCAGTTCCGCGACAACTACGTGGCCGCGGGCGGCAACAACGGTACGTTCAACTTCCCGCCCAACGGGACGCATGACTGGGGTTACTGGAACCAGCAACTGGTCGCCATGAAGCCGGACATTCAGCGCACGCTGAGCGGTGCCCCAGCCGCCACCTGACTTACCCTCCGACGCATCGGCAGCAGCGTGCCCCCAGCGCTGCTGCCGATGCATTTTCTAAGGCGCGTTAGTCCAGCAAGGCTCGGCGATCCTGGTGGAAATAGGTGTACCCGGTTGTCAACGCGCACACGACCGAAGCGACTATCAGCATCCCGGTCCCGTTGACCACCAGGCTGATACAGCCACCCAAAGCGGCGCCGAAGACGAAGCTGGCGAACAGCAGGAAATATCCGAGCCAATCCGACATGTCTCCACCCGCGATATGGCGTTCGATGCCCTGCCCCATCTTGACCAGCGTGCCGGTTACATAGCTCAGCGGCACCGACACCTCGCCATCCTTGACGAACGACGTGTTTAGCGCACCAATTCCAAACACCACCAACAGAATTGGCGCAAAATCAACGAGATTTTCTTCCCAGCCCTCATCGATGACGTCCACCACGGTGGCGGCAAACAGACTGACGGTGGTGAGCACGGTCGGTCCGTGCGGATGCGCGACCCAGAAATGCCGCCGGCACGCTGATGCAACGATCACACCGGCGACGAAGCACAGCATCAGCAGGCCAGCCGTCACCGACAGCAACACGTCGTCCCGGAAGTATCCCAGCACCGCGCGTTGTGCATTCCCGGTCATGAACGTCACAAAGTATCCGGCGGAATGGGTAAAGGCCGTCGCTCCCAGCAGACCGGCCAGCACGGCCAGCACCCACGACAGCCGCGCCTCACTGTCGAATGTCTCACGCAGCATGCAGCCATGTTTTCATCAGAACCGCAACAGTCGCAGCGCGGCTACGGTAACTCAGACGGCACTCATATCAATTGGCTGTCAGTTGTTGACAAGCCTGCCGATCGACCGCAACGGAATCGGCAGCCAGCCAGGGCGGTGCCGAGACTCATAACCGGTCTCATACACTGCCTTGTCCAGTTCATATGCCGCCAATAGCAGCGCTGAATCGCGGGGATCGACGCCGGACGCCGCCGCGTAGCCGTCGCAGAACGCAGTGCGGTTGCGCTGCACCCACTCTCGGGCGCGCGCGGCGAGTTGCTTGTCGCCTGCCTGGTCGACCAGCGGTCCGTAGGCGGCGTACTCATAGGAACGCAGCACACCGGCCACGTCACGCAACGGCGAATCCGGTGCGCGACGCTCCTCCAGCGGCTGACCGGGCTCACCTTCGAAGTCGATCAACAGCCAGGACTCCGGTGTACGCAACACCTGCCCCAGGTGCAGGTCGCCGTGCACCCGTTGCACGGTGATCGTCTGCTCCGCCAGCTTTTGGAAACGCTGCTCGATCGCCTCCGCGTACTGCTCGAGCTCGGACACCGCCGCGACTGCTGACGACAACCGCGCCAGCATGGTGTCGACCGGGAAGGGGGCCTGTGACGTGCCGAGGGCTTCGGCGAGCGTGGCGTGTACTGACGCGACGGCTTCGCCGAGCCGATAGGACTCACCGGCGAAGTCGCCGCCGACCTCATGGGCGTACAAGTCACCCTCCGCGAAAAGATCGCGGACACTGGCGGTGGCCATCGCCCAGCCTTCAGCCGCATTAACCGCATACTCGGTCACCATGCCGAGCGGCCAGGAAGTATCGGAATCAGCGCCCTGCGTGGTCAGCTCGTAGGTGCCCAGCAGTCGGGCCACATGTGGGTTGCCGGACCGGCCGAGCACCCGGTTCAGCTCGATATCGGGGTTGACGCCGGCGCTGACGCGGCGGAACACCTTCAGGATGGCGTATCTCTCGAAGATCACACTGGTGTTGCTTTGCTCAGAATCCGACACGCGGGGCGACGCCTCCAGCGGCAGGGTGACGTCCGGCTCCTTGGCAAATGTCACGTCTGAGCGGACGGCAGCCGTGTCCATCAGCGACAGCAAGAATTGGGCCGCGGGCGGGTCATACAG
>NZ_JBAPPI010000536.1:0-7715 GCF_049280035.1 Mycobacterium sp.
ATCCCGGGCCTGCGCGACGAGTCGGTGCGCCTCTTCAGGATCGTCCAACTGCTCATAGGCCAAGATGGGGAGCCCCGCGTCGAAGACATTCGGGCAACTGCGGGTAGGCATCGTGTCGACGGTCATAACGACCCCTTGCTCGGAACAAGTCAGCTAGGCGTTAGCGGTTGGTAACCGCGACGCCATCGTTGCTCCGGTACCCCAGGAGACACGTCAGTAGGCGGATACTGATCTTTCGCCCTAGACGCCCGGGCTGCCGCTTTAGGCTGTACGGGTGCGGTTGACGTGGCCGTTGACCGGCCGTTCGAAGGAACTGCGACTTATCGAAGCCGCGATTTTCGACTCGGACTCGTCCGGGATCGTGGTCTGCGGGGCTGCCGGTGTGGGGAAGAGCCGAATCGCACGTGAAGCGCTTAACGCTATTGCGCCGAACGAGTATGAAGTCCGTTGGATAGTGGCCACGTCCTCGGCGCGGTCGATTCCGTTAGGGGCGCTCTCCTCATGGGCAGTGCCTGCCGTCGAGGACAACCTCGAATTAGTCCGCGGCGTGATCGCCGCGCTGACTTCATCGTCCCCGGGCAGGACAGTGGTTCTGGGCGTCGATGATGTGGCCCTGCTCGACGATCTGTCGACATTCGTTGTGCACCAGATCATTCAGCGCCGCGCCGCGAAGGTCATACTCACCATCCGCGAAGGAGAACCGGTTCCCACCGCGACGCGGGAGCTTTGGAACGTCGAAGAGTTTGACCGCCTCGACCTACAACCGTTGTCCGAAGCCGAAATAACCGCGCTCATCTCGGCAACCTTGGGCGGCCCGCTGGATCCGCAGGCCGCCAAGCGGTTGTGGACGTTGACCCGCGGCAACCCGCTGTATCTGCGAAACATCGTCGAGCGGGAGGTTGCTGATGAACGGCTCAAGCTGCAGGGCGGGTATTGGCGCTGGCTCGGTGATCCGGTCCTACCGCCCAGCCTGGTCGAACTGATCGAAGGACGGATCGGAGGCCTGCCCAGCTCGGTTAGCGACGTGATCGACGCCCTCGCCGTCGGCGAACCCATCGAACTCGGATCGCTGACCCGGATAACCGATCCGGCCGCGGTCGAGCAGGCCGACATCCGCGGTCTCATCGCTCTTGACCAAGTAGGCGATCGGGTCGAGGCGAGGTTGGCGCACCCGCTGTACGGCGAGGTGCGCCGCAGCCGCGCAGCCCCCACCAGGCTGCGACGGCTGCGTGGGCTGGTCGCCGCCGAACTGGCCACATTCGGCGATCATGACGACATCCGCATGGCTGTGCGCCGCGCAACGCTGAGCCTCGACTCTGACCTCGAGCCCGATCCAGACCTGCTTGTTCGGGCGGCCGGCGGCGCGGTCTGGCTATGGGAATTTCCGCTGGCCGATCGACTCACAGCAGCAGCAATGCTCGCAGGAGGCGCCGCGGACGCGAAGCTCATTCGCGCCTACGCCTTGTCGTGTACGGGTCGAGGCCGTGAAGCCGATGCTCTGCTCGCCGACATCCAGGCAGGCGACTTGGCCGACGCAGTGTACGGGCGGGTGGCCTTTCTGCGGGCCACCAATCGGCTGTTCACCCTCGCCGATCCGGTAAGTACGAAGACGCTCATCGATGATGCATCCCGTGCCGCGGGGCCGCAGGCTCGCAGCTGTATCGACGCGTTTCTGACGGTGTACTGGGCGGCGATGGGCAAGCCGCACGCGGCCATCGAGTCATCGGGCAAGTTCATCTGGAAGGAGCTGCCCGACCTCGTCGCCCAGCGAGTGACGGCCTGGGCCCTCGCCCTTGCGTTCGGAGAAGTGGGCCGCGCCGGCGAAGCCGTAGCAGCGGCAGCGGCCGGTTACCCCGTTCCGATCCGCTCGTTCGTCATCATCACCGACGCCCACATCGGCGCCCTATTGTTGTCTGGCCAAATCGCCGAGGCTGATGCACCGGCGGAAACCATACGACAACGCCAGATCGAATTCCGAGCATTCCAGTTCCTCCAAGTTGGCACTGTCGCGGTGGGCAGAGTGGCGCTTGGTTCTGGCCGACTCGACGCCGCGATTTCCCTGCTGACCCAGTCCATAGAATCCGTAGAGACTTCCAGCGACTCCAACGGGTGGGGTTATCGATGCCAGATTCCGCTGACAACGGCGCTCGCGATGCGCGGTTCGACGGATGAGGCAGCGGCCTGGCTCGTGAGACTCGAAAAGCAGCGCCATCCCAGCTGGCGATACCTCGACTACGAGTACGCGATCGCCAAGGCATGGCTGGCCGCCGGACAGGGCGCCATCAGTGAAGCTATCGTGACCTTGCTTGCTGCCGCCGAAACAGCCAGGGGCAACAGTCAATTCGCTCCTGAAGTGATGTGCTTACAGACAGCCACACAGTTCGGGGAGCGTTCCTGCGGGCCTCGATTGCGGGAGCTCGAAGCGATCGTCGAAGGGCCCCGCGCCGGCGTCGCGGCCCGGTTCGCTGAAGCGTTGCATGATGGCGATGGTGGCGAACTAGCAGCGGTATCAGCGGAATTCGAGGACATGGGCGATCTCATCGCTGCTGTCGACGCGGCGGCGCACGCAGCCATCGCCTACCGGCACCAGGACTTACGTGGGTCGGCGTTGGGATGCTCGGCGAGGGCCGAGGCGCTGGCCGAGCAATGTGGCGGCGCCCGCACGCCAGCCCTGCGTAAGGCTGTTGAACGATTGCCGCTAACCGACCGCGAACGAGAAATCGTGATGCTTATCGGGGAAGGGCTGACCAACCGGGATATCGCGACAAGGCTGACGTTGTCGGTGCGAACCGTCGAAAGCCACATCTATAAGGCGATGGCCAAGACCGGCACGCCCAACCGCGACGAGCTCGCGGCGCTGCTGCCTCGACGCCAGCAAAGACATGGCGGCAGCAGCTCTCGTCAACTCAGCTGATCGACCACCGCGGCCGTATCCAGCCACACATTCTCGCGGCTGATCAGTCCGTCGCGAGACTCGAAGACGTGCAGCAGCCGAAAACTTATGCGCCGTCCGTTACCCGGAAGGCCGAGCAATGAGCCAACGACGGTACCCGTCATAAGCTGCTCGAGGACCATCGCGTCGTCGGCAAGATACTGGCGCAGGACATCCCAGCTCTCGCTGCGGAAGTTGGCGGTGAGGTAGGCGTAGAAATCGCGCGCACCGTCCTTACCGCGACTGGCGCCATTGGGGAATCCGACGACATCGTGCTCAACGTCGTCGGTGTACACAGCCACCGCCTCATCGATATCCCCTTGATTTTCGGCCCTCATGTGGCTGTCGACCAGCCCCTGCATCTGGCTGCTGTCCATCGCCGCCTCCTGGGTCATGCCCCGGCGTCAACCTACAACTACTGATCCGCCTGTACGTGGTATCACGCCGCAACGCTGCGAAATATCAGTAGTGCGCCACTGACATCGATCGATCGACCGCGATCGACGATTCCAGTAACGGATCTCACCGATGGAGGATTCAAATGCTCAACGAAAACCTTGAACTCGTAACTCTCGATGAGGACCTAGAGCAACTGGTATCGCCGGCACCGGTCCTGATCACCGAGCAGGAGATTGCGCTCGGCACGGCGGCGGCTCTGCGGTCACGGCCGACGACTCGGCGCCGGTGGGTCGAGCCGACCCACGTCTTGCTTGCAGCCGTGCGCCGCACGCTCGTGCCGTCGACGCAAGATGGCCGCCAAACGCGCCGCGACTACCCGAAGCGCTACGCCTTTCTGGAAAACTCCTGCATGGCGCGCGCGATGGATCGCCTATAACGGTCGCCGGCATGTGATCCGTCGGGATAGGGCTGCCCACGTGGATCAGCCGACACGGGAACATCGCGAGGGCCTGGTAAGGCAGGATCAGTTCCCATGGATCAGGCATGGGTCAACCGGGCTGTCAGCGCGGAAGCCGCCGTCGCAGGGCGGCACCTGAAGCGGCTGTGGGCGTTGCCCGGTACCCAGCTCGGCGTGGTGGCCTGGCCGCCGGCCCGGCGCGACCGATGGTTCGGCGGTTGGCATTACTGGTGGCAGGCGCACCTGCTGGACTGCCTGGTCGACGCGGAGCTGCGCGACCCGCAGCCGGAGCGGCGCATCAAGATCGGCCGGCAGATCCGCTCGCATCGGCTGCGCAATAACGGCTCCTGGGTCAACAGCTACTACGACGACATGGCATGGCTGGCGTTGGCGCTGGAGCGTGCCGCCCGGATCGCCGGCGTGGAACCCAAACGCGCGCTGCACAAGTTGAACGACCAATTCGTCAAAGCGTGGGTGCCCGAAGACGGCGGCGGCATCCCGTGGCGCAAGCAGGACCAATTCTTCAACGCGCCGGCCAACGGCCCGGCGGGAATCTTCCTGGCGCGCTTCGGAGACCGGCTACGGCGGGCCGAGCAGATGGCGGACTGGATCGACGCCACGCTGATCGACCCCGATACGCACCTGGTGTTCGACGGCATCAAGGCGGGTTCACTGGTCCGTGCGCAGTACACCTACTGCCAGGGCGTAGTGCTGGGCCTGGAGACCGAGCTGGCCGCCCGCACCCAAGATGAGCGGCACGCGCCGCGAGTGCATCGGCTGGTCGCCGCCGTCGACGAACACATGGCGCCGGCCGGGGTGTTGCGCGGCTCCGGCGGCGGCGACGGCGGGCTGTTCTCCGGAATCACCGCTCGCTACCTGGCTTTGGTCGCCACTACGTTGCCGGGCGAGTCCGCTGCGGACGCGGCGGCCCGAGAAACCGCCCGTGAAATCGTGCTGTCCTCGGCACAATCGGCGTGGAACAACCGGCAGTCGGTGCAAGGGCTGCCGCTGTTCGGGCCGTTCTGGGATCGCGCCGCCGAGTTGCCCACGGCCGATGGGCAGCAGGCCGAGTTCGTCGAGGGTGCGGTCACCGGTTCGGAGATAGCCGAGCGCGATCTGTCGGTGCAACTATCCGGTTGGATGCTGATGGAGGCCGCACACGCCGTGACCAGCAACGAGAGGACGGTTCATGAGTAAAGTCCACCCCGACGCCGAATCGGCCCTGCATGGCCTGCTCAAGAACGGCATGACAATCGCTGCCGGCGGGTTCGGCCTGTGCGGCATTCCGGAGAATCTGATCCAGGCGCTGGTGGACAGCGGCGTCAAGGACCTCACCATCGTCGGAAACAACGCTGGCGTAGACGATTTCGGCATGGGGCTGCTGCTCAAGGCACGGCAGGTGAAAAAGGTCGTCGCCTCCTACGTGGGCGAGAACAAGGAATTCGAGCGCCAAGTGCTGGCCGGCGAGCTGGACCTTGTCCTTACTCCGCAGGGCACCCTCGCGGAGAAGTTGCGCGCCGGCGGGGCAGGCATTCCCGGCTTCTACACCCGCACTGCCTACGGCACCAACCTTGCCGAAGGCAAAGACACCAGGGTCTTCGATGGCACCGAATACGTTCTGGAAGAAGGTATTCGGGCTGATGTGGCGATCGTCAAAGCGTGGAAGGGGGATACGGCCGGTAACCTCGTCTACCGCAAGACGGCGCGCAACTTCAACCCCATGATCGCCACCTGCGGCGCGGTCACCGTGGCCGAGGTGGAAGAACTGGTAGAGGTCGGCGAGCTGGACCCCGACCTGATCCACACCCCCGGCATCTATGTGGACCGCATCATCGCGGGCACCAACTACGAGAAGCGCATCGAGTTCCGCACTACCAGCGATGGCGCGGCGCTCAAGCACGACAGCCCAATTCGCGAACTGATGGCCAAGCGCGCCGCGCAGGAACTGCGCGACGGCTACTACGTGAACCTGGGCATCGGCATTCCGACGTTGGTGGCCAACTTCATTCCCGACGCCATCAGTGTGACGCTGCAGTCGGAGAACGGCCTGCTGGGCATCGGCTCCTACCCGACCGAAGACGGCGTCGACGCCGACCTCATCAACGCCGGCAAGCAGACCGTCACCAGCCTTGCCGGGTCAAGCTTTTTCAGTAGCGCCGACTCCTTTGCGATGATCCGCGGCGGCCACATCGACCTTTCCATCCTCGGCGGCTTGGAGGTTGCCGAGAACGGCGACCTGGCCAACTGGATGGTGCCGGGCAAGATGGTCAAAGGACCCGGTGGCGCAATGGATTTGGTGTCGGGTGTCAAACGAGTGATCGTCGTGATGGATCACACCGCGAAAGATGGGAGCCCGAAGATCCTCAAGCAATGCACGCTGCCTATCACCGGCAAGGGCGTGGTGGCCATGATCATCACCGACCTGTGCGTCTTCGACGTCGAGCCGGAACGCGGACTCACGCTTACCGAACTACACCCCGGGGTGACCGTCGCCGACGTCCGGACCAAGACCGGCTGCGACTTCACGGTCGCGGTCTGACGGCCCGCGGCGACGGTTTCGGTAAACCCTTGCCGCCGAGATAAATGCGGGCAACATCGACACGAACAAGATGGCCAGGATGATCTTTTCCAGGTTGTCATGCACGAATTCATTGTTGCCCAGGAAGTAGCCCAACAGCGTCGCACCCCCACCCCAGGCAATGCCGCCGATGATGTCGAACCCGAGGAACACCGGGTAGCGCATGTAGGACACCCCGGCCACCACCGGGGTGAAGGTTCGGATGAACGGCATGAATCGGGCCATGATGATCGCCATCGGCCCGTATTTCTCGAAGAACGCGTGTGACTCCGTGACATGGTGCTGCTTGAAGAAGCGTGAGTCTTCCTTCTTGAACAGCGCCGGGCCGATCCGTCGCCCGATGAAATACCCGGTCTGATCGCCGAGCACCGCGACCACCGCGACACAGCTGGCCAACACCTCGATGCTGACCGGTGGGTGCGCGCTGGCGGCCAGCAAGCCGCCGGTGAACAGCAGCGACTCGCCAGGCAGCAGCGGGAACAGCAGACCGGTCTCGACGAAGACGATGAGCAGGATGCCGGGTAACACCGCGTGCCCGAACACGCCGTTGGCGCCCAACCAGTACATCGGGTCGAGCAAGTTGGGCATGGCCACTGAAGTGGTCTCCAAGGCGGTCGTCACGGTGTTCCAAGATACCGGTGAAACCCGGGCGGCCTGCCAACGGCAATGTGTTGTTGCGATACTGGTGCGACACGTCAGGAAGGAAAGTTCATGCCCATCGCGACGCCAGAGGTCTACGCCGAGATGCTGCGACGTGCCAAGGAGAACTCGTACGCCTTCCCGGCCATCAACTGCACGTCCTCGGAGACCATCAACGCCGCCCTCAAGGGGTTTGCCGACGCCGGCAGCGACGGCATCATCCAGTTCTCCACCGGTGGCGCGGAGTTCAGCTCCGGGCTAGGGGTGAAGGACATGGTCACCGGCGCGGTGGCGCTGGCCAAGTTCGTCCGCGTCGTCGCGGACAAATACCCGATCAACGTCGCCCTACACACCGACCACTGCCCGAAGGACAAGCTGGACACCTACGTGCGCCCGCTGCTGGCGATCTCGGCCAAGCGAGTAGCCGCCGGCAAGCACCCGCTGTTCCAGTCGCACATGTGGGACGGCTCCGCGGTGCCGATCGACGAGAACCTGGTGATCGCCAAGGAGCTGCTCAAGGAGGCAGCGGCCGCCAAGATCGTCCTGGAGATCGAGATCGGCGTGGTCGGCGGTGAAGAGGACGGCGTCGAGGCCGAGATCAACGACAAGCTCTACACCACTCCCGAGGACTTCGAGAAGACCATCGACGCCCTGGGTCACGGCGAGCACGGGCACTACCTGCTGGCCGCGACGTTCGGCAACGTCCACGG
>NZ_JBAPPI010000537.1:0-1878 GCF_049280035.1 Mycobacterium sp.
GTGCAACTGCATCAGGCAGCGTTGACGGAACTCGTGGTTGGTCGACCAGTCGGTGGTGTCGAAGGCGCGGCGGGCGGCGGCGATGGCCTCCTGCATGTCCTCGGCACTCGCGTCGGTGGCGGACCCCAGCACTTCTTCGTTGGTCGGGTTCACGTTGTCGACGGTCTTCCCGGTCGATGAGTCCCGCAGCCGGCCGTCGACGAATAGCCTGGTCTCGGGGTTGAAGTTGACGGTGGCGGCGGCGATGGGTGAAGCCGTCATTGGCGATCCCTCTCACTGAAGTGTCGGCGTGGGTTATTGTAACCTCTTATAGCTAACTGTTTAGCGGATTCTGGCATGCGCCCGGGTCCGGGCACCCATGAAGGGGGGTCGGTTGTCCGCCCCTGTCGACAGCGCCATTGATGGTAGTGGCCGACTCGACTACGTATCCGACGTCGCGTCCTACCGCCAGGACTTCCGCCGCTACCTTCGTGACCTCGAACCGGCTCAGGAGTGGCGCTCGGCGGCGTTCACCAGCGCCGAAGACGGCCTGGCACACGACGCCCAGGTGATGGCGCGGCTACACGCCGACGGCTGGAACCGGTATGGCTGGCCGGAGGCGGCAGGGGGTCTCGGCGGAAACGAAATCCACCGCGCAGTGTATTACGAGGAACTCGGCTACGCGATGCTGCCGATACCGGCGCAACACTGGACGTTGGAGACCCTGGGCCCCGCCTTGCTCAGATTCGCTCCACGCCTGGCCGCGGCCTATCTGCCCGGCTACCTGTCCGGCGCCGAATGGTGGGGCCAGAGCTTCTCCGAGCCGGAGTCCGGCAGCGACCTGGCCACGCTGCGCACCCGCGCAGTCGCCGATGGCGACGGCGGCTTCGTCGTCAACGGCCAGAAGATCTGGACCAGCCAGGGGCCGACGGCCACCCGGCTGCTCGCGCTGGTACGTACCGGTACGCCCGAAAGCCGCCACCGAGGGCTAACGATGCTCATGGTCGACGCCGACGCGCCGGGAGTCACAATCCGGCCGATCGCCCTGGCAAGTGGCCGCCGCGAGCTGGCCGAAGTGTTCTTCGACGACGTTCGGGTCGACCGCGAACGGGTGATCGGCGACGTCGACGGCGGCTGGGCGGTGGCGATGCACCTCATGCAGTACGAACGCGGAATGTACGGCTACGCCGTGCTGAACAAGGTGCTCAGCGAGCTGAGCCGGCTGCGGGAAGACATGGTGATCGCGGGTGCCACCGACGCGCAACGCCGGCGCTTCGCCCGGGTCTATGTCGACGTGGTTGCCGCGCAGGCCCGGACTGCCACGACCGTGCGGCGGCTGGCCGCGGGCGAATCGGTCGGCGCGGACAGCAGCGTCGACAAACTCCTGTTCGGCCGGGCTGAAAAGGAGGTGAACGACCTGGTCCTCGAAATCGGCAGGGAGCAGATGATCGCCGGAACCGGTCGCGGCGGCGCAGCGCTGAACACCGCCCGTGCCGAGTGGTGGTACTCGCGCGCGGCCACGATCATGGGCGGCACCGCCGAAGTGCAGCGCGGCATCATCGCCGACCACCTCCTCGGGTTGCCCAAGGAGAAGAGATGAGCCGCGCAGCGACGATGCGGGCCCCTTGGCGGCCCGAGGAGGAGCGCCGCCCATGACCAAGGAAGGTCAGCCAACCGACGAATCGTGGCCGATGGTCGAGGAAGCGGTGTTCCGTCTCTTCGAGGAACTGGCAGGCAAGTCCGACTCGGCGGAACACGTGGCGATCGGTCCGCGTCTGGCCGAGCTGGGCTGGTCGGACATCGAAGCCGAGTATCCCGTCGAGGCGTGCGAGCTGCTGTTCCGCGCCCAGGGCCGGTCGCTGGCGCTGACTGACTGCCTAGATCGCGTCATGTTGGCCG
>NZ_JBAPPI010000538.1:0-3850 GCF_049280035.1 Mycobacterium sp.
GTTTGGCCGTGACCGAGGTGGTCGCAGTGGTGCTGCTCGTGGTGGACGTGTTGGTTGGGGCGGCCGACGACCTTGCTGAGCTCCCACGATCCGAGGCGGTGGCGCTGATAATCACCAGCGCGATCAACCCGAACAAAGCCACCCCCGCTACGGCCAATCCGCCGATGAGAGCCAAGGCGTGCCCTCTGCTCTCGGATTCCGCAGGCTGGTCTGGCCCTCCGTGCGGCGGCGGTGCAGCGGTGCGATAGCCCGCTGCGGGCTGGGCGCCGGCCGATCGCACCGGGCTCGGCGGTGGACTGAAGCGGTTCTCCAACGCCGCTCGTGCGGCTTCGGCCAACTGCGAAGCCGTCTGATAGCGGGCCTGCGGGCTTTTGGACATACCCGCGGCGATCACCGCGTTGAATGCCGGCGCTATACCGGGAGAGGATGTCGACGGTCGCGGCGGTGGGGCGGTCAAGTGCCCAACGCGTTGTTCTTCGAAGGTGTCTCCGGGAAAAGGCTGCTGTCCCGTCAAGCATTTGTACAACACGCAGGCGAGCGAATAGATGTCAGCGCGGGGATCGCCTGCACCACTGAATCTTTCGGGCGCCATGTAGGCGCCGGGGACATGGCCCATGCTCGCCCCGGCGATATCTGCGGCGCTGCGCGCCATGCCAAAGTCGGTCAGGTAGGCGAAGTCTCGCGGCGCGACCAAAATATTCGACGGCTTGACGTCGCGATGGACGAGACCCGCTCGGTGGGCGCTATCGAGGGCCGCGGCGACCTGCTCGGTGATCGCGACCGCGCGGGCAGGAAGTATTCGGCCGCCTTCGTTTCTGATCAGGCGACCGAGGTTGCTGCCCCCGATCAGCCGCATGTCCACGTACAGCCGGCCGTCGATCTCGCCGTAATTGTGGATCGGCACCACGTGTTGGTTATCGAGGCCGGCGGCCGCGGCTACGTCGCGGCGGAACTGGTCGAGGAACTCTAAATTGTCGCTGAGTTCCGCCGCCACCACCTTGAGCGCGACTACCTGCTTGGTCACGGTGTCGTTGGCTTGGAAGACTCTCCCGGTTGTGCCACGGCCGATTAGATCGAGAAGCTGGTAGCGCCCGAATGTCGTCACCTGCACAAAGAGTTCTCCTGTTAGCTAGGGCGCCGAAGGCTCGATCAGTCCAGCCGCACCGATTTGATCGTGGCTTGGATGGCTGGTTGGCCGTCCTGACCGCCGCCGGCAACGCCGCCCTTCGCGATTTTGTCCAGGGTGGCCAGCCCGTCTTGTTGGATCTTGCCGAAGACGGTGTATTCGGGTGGCAGCTGGGTGTCCTTGTACACCATAAAGAATTGGCTGCCGTTGGTGTTCGGTCCGGCATTGGCCATCGCCAGCGTGCCACGCGGGTAGACCACCGGCTCGTGGGCCGCGGGGTCGTCAGGCTTGTACTGGTCGGTGGGATACTCGCTGGCGAACTGATAGCCCGGCCCGCCGGTGCCGTCGCCGGTGGGGTCGCCGCACTGCAACACCGCCGACGTCGGCGAGGCGGTGAGCCGGTGGCATGGAGTGTTGTCGAAGAATTTCTGCTGCGCCAGGCTGACGAAACTGTTGACGGTGCAAGGTGATTCGTTGTTGGCGAGCAACAAGCCGACATTGCCCTGATTGGTCACCATGCTGACACTGACCTGAGCCGGGTCGGTGGGCACTTTGCCCTGCCTCGGCGGCTTCACCGGCTTGCTGGCCGACTCCGACGAAGGCACGTACTGGCAGTTGGCGCCCAGATCGGCGGCCGCCTTGAACGGTGGCAACGGCGGAATCCCCGACGATGAGCCCGGAGCGGCGCTGGCCGTCGTGCTCCCGCCGGCCGAAGCCTGCTTATTCTTGTGCTCCTTGTTGGTCAGCACGACCGTGGCTACCACCGCGACGACCACGACCACTGCTGCAATCGACCCACCGACGATCGCCAGCATCCGACGACGACGGGCCTGCTGGGCGCGGCGTTCCAGCTGCCGTTCGAGTTTGCGTCTGGCTGTCGCACGTCGCTGTTCGTTGGTCGGCACCGCCAATATCCCTCCGTGGTTGTGTGCTGAGTCAGCAAAGAGTGTGCCAGTTGACGCTGGATAGGGGTGGCGCGACCCATGCCCACCGAAACGATGGCCCAACTCGCCCCCGCAAGCGGGGGGACCCCCATCCCGGCCCAACTGCGTGGCCCGCATCGTCGTCGGGCGGCGACAATGGGAAACTGTAGATCGTGTTCATCACCGGATTTCCCGCCGGGCTGCTGCAGTGCAACTGCTATGTGCTGGCGCCGCACCCCGGAGCGGACGCCATCATCGTCGACCCTGGCCAGCGTGCTATGGGCCAGCTGCGGCGCATCCTGGACCAAAATCGGCTGACTCCCGCGGCGGTGCTGCTCACCCACGGCCATATCGACCACATCTGGTCGGCCCAGAAGGTGTCCGACACTTTCGGCTGCCCCGCCTACATCCACCCCGAGGACCGGTTCATGCTGACCGACCCCATCAAGGACTTCGGGCCGAAGCTGGGCCAGCTGCTGTTCGCCGCGATCTTCCGTGAGCCCAAACAGGTCATCGAACTGGACCGAGACGGCGACAAGATCGACCTCGCCGGAATCAGCGTCAACGTCGACCACACGCCCGGCCACACCCGCGGATCAGTGGTCTTCCGAGTCAGGGACGCTCACGACGATAAAGACCTGGCGTTCACCGGCGACACCCTGTTCGAACGCTCGGTGGGCCGGACCGACCTGTTCGGCGGCAGCGGTCGCGACCTGATCCGCTCGATCGTCGACAAGCTGTTGGTCCTCGACGACAAAACGGTGGTGCTACCAGGACACGGGAATTCCACGACCATCGGCGCGGAACGGCGGTTCAACCCGTTCCTCGAAGGCCTGAGCCCGTGACCGCGCCGGCGACGATGCAGAGCGCAGCGATGCTGAGGAGCGGCGCTTGTGACTGAGTTCACGTCGTTTTCCGGGCCCAAAGGCGTACCGGACTACGTCCCGCCGGAATCGGCGACCTTCGTCGCGGTGCGGTCAGGGCTGCTCGACGCCGCCCGCCGGGCCGGCTACAGCGACATCGAGCTGCCGATCTTCGAGGACACCGCGCTGTTCGCCCGCGGGGTGGGCGAGTCCACCGACGTCGTGACGAAAGAGATGTACACCTTTGCCGACCGCGGCGGCCGCTCGGTGACGCTGCGGCCGGAGGGTACCGCCTGTGTAGTGCGCGCGGTGATCCAGAACGGACTGGACCGCGGTGCGCTGCCGGTCAAGCTGTGTTACGCCGGTCCGTTCTTCCGCTACGAGCGGCCCCAGGCCGGCCGCTACCGTCAAATGCAGCAGGTCGGTGTCGAGGCGATCGGCATCGACGACCCCGCGTTGGACGCCGAAGTGATCGCGGTGGCCGACGCCGGGTTCCGCTCGTTGGGCCTCGACGGGTTCCGGCTGGAAATCACCTCGCTCGGCGACAACACCTCCCGTCCGCAGTATCGGGAAATGTTGCAGGACTTCCTGTTTCGGCTTGACCTTGACGAGGAAACTCGCAGGCGCGCCGAGATCAACCCGCTGCGGGTGCTCGACGACAAGCGTCCCGAAGTCAAGGCGATGACGGCCGACGCCCCGGTGATGCTCGACCACCTCTCCGATGTGGCCAAGCAGCATTTCGAGACCGTACTGGCGCACCTCGACGCCCTGGGCGTGCCCTATGTCATCAACCCGCGGATGGTCCGCGGATTGGATTACTACACCAAGACCACCTTCGAGTTCGTGCACGACGGGCTGGGCGCGCAATCCGGCATCGGCGGCGGTGGCCGCTACGACGGTCTGATGCGCCAGCTCGGCGGACAGGACCTGTCCGGTAT
>NZ_JBAPPI010000539.1:0-2192 GCF_049280035.1 Mycobacterium sp.
AAGGAGAGTCCGTTCTTCGCAGCAGACCGCGCCGCCTACTGGCGCCACCTTCGCGAGCTGGGCCCGGTGGTGAAAATAGACACCGGCGATCCGACGCTGCATGGCTACTATCTCACCCGCCGGGACGACGTGCGCGCGGCCTTGCTCGACCCGCAAACGTTTGCGTCGCCGCCGAAAACTTTTGCGATTCACTTGTTCGGCGCACCGCTTCCTCAGGTGCCGCTCTCTATCGGTACACGATCGGAGCATGCCCGTTTCGGCAGCGTCTTGCATCCGCTCTTCAGCCCTAGAGCGTTGGCCCCCTTCGCCGGGGACTTGCGGGCCCGGGCAGCGAAACTGGCCGACAAAGTCGCTGACAGAAGGCAGTGTGATGCGGTCAGCGTCGCCGACACCTATGCCAGCCAAGCGCTGTTCATGGTGTGCGGGCTGCCGCCCGACGACGCCCGGGCGGCCCAGATGGCTTCGGCCGCAGTAATCGGCGACACCACCGGGACAGCCCAAGTCGAACTCTTCAAGTGGCTGAACACCAGCTTCGACGCCGGGCTGAGAGATCCCGAGCGACCGCCCGGCATCCTCTGGCCGCTTCTCGAACGCCTTGCCGCCGACAAGAATTTTCCGCTCACCAACGTCGAAGTGGCGTCGGTCCTTCTTCTGTTGTTCTCTGTCGCGGGCATTGAAATGGTGTCCTCGGCAATCGGTTTCGCGCTTCTACATCTCGCGCGCGACCCGCGACTGCGGGCCCAGCTGCGCGAGGACCCAGCACAGATCCCAGCCTTCGCCGAGGAAATCTTCCGGCTGGAGTCGCCTGGGCCGGCCATTCCGCGCCTGACCACGAGAAAAGTCGAGATCGGCGGCGTCACCATCCCGGCGCACAGTTCGGTGTGGCTGGCCCTCGAAGCCGCGGGCAGAACAAGCGGCGGCGACGAGATATCGAGGGGCAGCAACGGAGAAGTCCGGCGGCAGCGCCACTGGGCATTCGGCGGTGGCATGCACAGATGCTTGGGCATGCACCTGGCTCGTCTTGAAATGGACGCGTTTGTGACCGAGTGGTTGAACCGCATCCCGGATTTCGAACTCAAACCGGGTTTCACCCCGGTCATCGTGCAAAAACCGACCAGCGTCACTCACCTGCGCCGCCTAAAGCTGCGCTGGTAGGCAGGACCGACGACGTGGATGACGCCGACCTGGAGACCCACATCAATGAGTTCCTGACAGCGCTCGACGAACGTCCAGAGGAACTGATACCGAAGCGCTTAGCAGAAATCGAACAACCGAACCCGCACGACGTGGAGGACTTCCGACGCTACATCAATGACCTCAAAAGGGCCTACGCGCAAGGCTTGCTGGACATGTACCGGCGGATCGAGTCGCACGGCCGCGCCATATGTGGGCTGACCGATGAAGCCGAAATAACCGAGCGGGTCCAGAAGATCATGACGTTGGTGGCGCTGGACGGCGAGGATGTCCCGAAAATACTGGCGAGCTTTGAGGACGCCGCACGCCAGCTGGATCGTCTCGCTATCGTACGGCTGTTCATGACAATTCAAGGTGCTAGCGTCGGCGGGCTGCCGCGCCAGGCTGAGCGGGACGCCTTGATACTTGACTTGACGACGTATTGCCTGACACGCTTCCCGCTTTCCGACGATGATTGAAATCGGGCACATGACAGGTTGTCAGACGGTGGTGATGCAGAGCACTTCGTCGAGGCTGGCGGTCCCTAGCCCGGCGGCAGCCGCGCGTCGCGCGAGTTCGGTGATCGGGTCCGGGTCGGTCCCGGGTACACCGCCGGCTTGATCCAGCCGTGCGGTGTCGACCATCGACGGGCCTTTGGCCACCGTCTCGGCCAGGACGTAGCGGCCGGCGTCAGCCGTTCGGCGCACCGTCTGTTCGGGTGCGCTGATGCCGGTGAGCCCGGCCGCGTCGGCGAGGTTGATTCCTACCTGGAACACCTGTGCTTCGGCGTCGAGCACCGCGGTGAGGCGGGTGATCAAATTTTCGGGGGCAAAAAACTGCCAGCCTTGGCCCAGATGCAGCCAATACCGTCCGTGGATCTGGTCGCGGAGCGCCTTGAGCTGAGCGCCTCGTGCGTCCCCGGGGCTGCAGTCGGTGAATTCGAGGAACTTGTAACCCTTTTGCAGTATCGCGCGATCGTGGGCTGACAGGCCGGCATCGCCCACCAGGAAGCGTCCGAC
>NZ_JBAPPI010000540.1:0-3678 GCF_049280035.1 Mycobacterium sp.
GGCTACGACTTCGCCGGACCGCCTACCCCGGCGCGGGTGCTGTTCGACTGGCGCTTCGACCTGATTTTCGGCACCGCCGCCTTGGTGCTCGCCGCGCTGTACCTGGCCGGAGTGCTGCGGCTACGGCGCCGGGGCGACGACTGGCCAGCGGGCCGGACCGTGGCCTGGCTGCTGGGCTGCCTGGCGTTGCTGTTCGTCACGTCGTCGGGTTTGGGTCGGTACATGCCGGCGATGTTCAGCATGCACATGGCCGATCACATGATGCTGTCGATGCTGGTTCCCATCCTGCTGGTGTTGGGGGGTCCGGTCAGCCTGGCGTTGCGGGCACTGCCGACAGCCGGCCGCGACGACCCGCCGGGTATGCGGGAATGGTTGCTGGCCGCCCTGCACAGCAGGCTTTCGAGGTTTCTCACCAATCCGATAGTCGCCACGGTGTTGTTCATCGCCGGGTTTTACGGGCTTTATCTGGGTGGTCTTTTCGACGCCGCGGTCGGCAGCCACATGGGCCATGTCGCGATGAACGTGCACTTTTTGGTCAGCGGCTACCTGTTCTATTGGGTGGTAATCGGTGTCGACCCGACGCCGCGGCCCATCCCGCCGCTGGCCAAAGTGGCGGTGGTCTTCGCGTCGTTGCCGCTGCATGCATTCTTCGGGGTATTCCTGATGAGCATGCAGAACGTGCTCGGCGAAAGTTTCTACCGGTCGCTACACCTGGGCTGGCACACCGACCTGCTGGGCGATCAGCGGCTCGGCGGCGGAATCGCTTGGGCAGCAGGCGAAATACCGCTGATCGTCGTGATGATCGCGTTGCTTGTGCAATGGACGCGTAGCGACCAGCGAACCGCCCGCCGGCTGGACCGCGCGGCTGAACGCGACGACGGCGCCGAGCTGGCGGCCTACAACGCGATGCTGGCCGAACTGGCCCGCCGCGACACATCGCGGCACTAGCTCGGATTGCCTCGCCGGCAACTGGACTACCAAGAGCCACGCCAGCACCAGCACCGGACCATCAGATGCTTCTGCAAAGCGATAGCGCATGCGATATCACCGGCCAAGAGTGACCGCGCGCTTACGCCATCCGCTACTTATCCACAGTCGCGTCTCTATCCACCGGTTCCGTCCCTCGACGAGTCGGCACAGCCGCGGTTGTCGGTCTGGCTGCGCTGACTGGACCCAGCACCGGCGGTGTGGCGTCACCGGGATTGCCCGGGTCGTTCGGCAGAGCACCGCCATTTTCAGAAAGGAAGAGCAATGTTCGAAACGCAGGTAACCGTGGTCGGAAACATCGTGAACGACCCGAAACGCCGGCAGGCGGGCGCACAGGAAGTGATGAAGTTTCGGGTGGCCAGCAATTCCCGCCGCCGCGTCGCTGACGGCATATGGGAGGCCGGCAATTCCCTGTTCGTCACTGTCAATTGCTGGGGCCGGCTGGTCTCTGGTGTGGGCGCATCGCTGGGCAAGGGCTCGCCGGTGATCGTGGTGGGCCACATCTACACCAGCGAATACGAGGATCGCGACGGCATTCGTCGCTCGACGTTAGAGATGCGCGCCACCTCGGTCGGCCCCGACCTATCCCGCTGCCACGCAAAGATCGAGAAGACGGTCTCGGTGGCAACGGATGCCCCGAGCACACCAGCCGTCGAGGGCGACGCGGCCGAAGCCGGAGATGACGCCGCGCCAGTGACCGAGACGGGGTTGGCGCTATCGGCCTAACCGCCTCCGCTGTGGCGGTGCCCGTCCGGTGACGATGCCCGCCGCGGAAGCGGCGGGAGAAGGAGCCGGGCCGTCTGCCTAGGATGGTCGGCGAGCAACGAAAGACCAGAGAGGTAACACTGCTGCATGGCTGAGTTCATCTACACGATGAAAAAGGTCCGCAAGGCGCACGGCGACAAAGTCATCCTCGACGACGTCACGCTGAGCTTCTATCCGGGCGCCAAGATCGGTGTCGTCGGCCCTAACGGGGCAGGTAAGTCGAGCGTCTTGCGGATCATGGCCGGGCTGGACAAGCCGAACAACGGTGAAGCCTTCCTGGCCACCGATGCCACCGTCGGCATCCTGCAACAGGAGCCGTCGCTGAACGAGGAGAAGACCGTTCGCGGCAACGTCGAAGAAGGGCTCGGGGACATCAAAGTCAAGCTCGACCGCTTCAACGAAGTCGCCGAACTGATGGCCACCGACGACTCCGACGAACTGATGGAAGAGATGGGCCGGCTGCAGGAGGACCTCGACCACGCCAACGCATGGGACCTCGACTCGCAGCTCGAACAGGCGATGGACGCACTGCGCTGCCCGCCGCCGGACGAGCCGGTCACGCATCTGTCCGGCGGCGAGCGCCGCCGGGTGGCACTGTGCAAGCTGCTGCTGGCCAAACCGGACCTGTTGCTTCTCGACGAGCCGACCAACCACCTGGACGCCGAGAGTGTGCAGTGGCTCGAACAGCACCTGGCGGCTTACGAGGGGGCGGTCCTGGCGGTCACCCACGACCGATACTTCCTGGACAACGTCGCGCAGTGGATCCTGGAGCTCGACCGCGGCCGGGCCTACCCCTACGAGGGCAACTACTCCACCTACCTGGAGAAGAAGGCCGAGCGGCTGGCTGTGCAGGGTCGCAAGGACGCCAAACTGCAGAAGCGCTTGCAAGACGAGCTGGCCTGGGTGCGGTCGGGGGCCAAGGCCCGCCAGGCCAAGGGCAAGGCCCGGCTGCAGCGCTATGAGGAGATGGCCGCCGAGGCCGAAAAGACCCGCAAGCTCGACTTCGAGGAGATCCAGATCCCCACCGGCCCCCGGCTGGGCAACCTGGTGGTCGAGGTCGAGCACCTCGACAAGGGGTTCGAGGGACGCACGCTGATCAAGGACCTCTCGTTCACGCTGCCCCGCAACGGCATCGTCGGAGTCATCGGTCCCAACGGTGTCGGCAAGACCACGTTGTTCAAGACCATCGTGGGGCTCGAGCAGCCCGACAGCGGAACCGTCAAGGTGGGCGAGACCGTCAAGCTGAGCTACGTAGACCAGTCTCGGGCCGGCATCGACCCAAAGAAGACGGTGTGGGAAGTCGTTTCCGACGGGCTGGACCACATCCAGGTCGGCCAGAACGAGATTCCGTCGCGAGCCTATGTGTCGGCGTTCGGCTTCAAGGGGCCCGATCAGCAGAAGCCGGCCGGCGTTTTGTCCGGTGGTGAGCGCAACCGGCTCAATCTGGCGCTCACCCTCAAGGAGGGCGGCAACCTGATCCTGCTCGACGAGCCGACCAATGACCTCGACGTCGAGACGTTGGGCTCACTGGAGAACGCGCTGGAGAAATTTCCCGGTTGCGCGGTGGTGATTTCTCACGACCGCTGGTTCCTCGACCGGACCTGCACCCACATCCTGGCGTGGGAGGGCGACGAGGACAACGAGGCCAAGTGGTTCTGGTTCGAGGGCAACTTCGGCGCCTACGAGGAGAACAAAGTCGAACGGCTCGGTGCCGAAGCGGCGCGTCCGCACAGGGTGACTCACCGAAGGCTGACGCGCGACTAGTGTCATGCCTACCAGCGCTGGTATGCGTGCTAAGGCAGGAGCGGTCGGCATGACGGGTCAACGCGGATCCTCCCTTCAGGGCGCCATGGACTGGACGAAGTTCGCGAAGCCCGAGGACGTTCCTGAGTGGATCCCGAAGGCATACGCAGACACCTACCAGGG
>NZ_JBAPPI010000541.1:0-14749 GCF_049280035.1 Mycobacterium sp.
GGGAGTGGCTGATGCGTGCCGAGTTGGTCATTCCGGCCGTGGCGAAGCACACCAACCACCTGACGCTGCTGTGCTGTACGCCCGGTGGCGGGTGCACGGGCGACTACTTCGACCTGGGTGAACCCGACGCGGGATTCAGCTTCGCCCGCTATGCCAGCGCAGCCGGGTTCGCCTGTGTGCTGATCGACAACCTCGGCACCGGACAGTCGACACCGGGCGACAACCTGTGGCTCTCGCCGCGGACCGTCGCACGCGCCGGTGTCGAAGCATTTCGGTTGGCGGCCGACGACTTACGGGCATTGCTGCCGGCGATCACGGTCAGCACGGTGGCGGTGGGCCATTCGATGGGCGCGATGCTTGCGCTGATCGGCGAGGCCATCAAACCCCAGCACACCGCGATCGCCTGCCTGGGGTTTTCTACAGCCGGGCTACCCGACGCGCTGACCCGAGAAGAACGTCGCATCGCCAGGGCGGGGCCGGTCTCGCTGGAAGTCCTGACAGCCATGGCGCGCCAGCGGTTGTCCGGATCGGCCCCCGACCAGCCTGCGCCCGCACCGTTCCCGTTCAACCTGCCCGGCACTGATCCGGTCGGGGTGGCCGCGCTGCGGGCCGTCATGACCAACCTGGTGCCGCTGCCGTCAATGTTGTCGATAGTGCCCGGCAACATCACCGACTACGTCCGCGAGATCAAGGTTCCGGTGTTTCTCGGCGGCGGCGATCACGAGCCCTGGCACAAGGCCGCCCAGCTGGTGCCGGCGTTCGCGAACAGCGCCGACATCACCTTCTATTCATTGGCCGACTCCGCGCACAACCACAACATCGCGGCCAGTCGGCAACTGCTGTGGCGGCGCCTGCTCGGGTGGGCGGACGTCGTCTCATCGGTTGGTCCCTGGCCGACCACATCGTGACCGCGTCTGCAGGGTCAGCCACACTAGATTCCTACACTCCAACGAAGGAGTCCTGAAATGAAAACCGGACAACAAATGCAAAGCGTCGTCTGTTCGGGCAAAGTCATCGTGTTGCGCGCGCCGAAGGATGCAACGGTCGTGCTCAGCTGCGGCGGGGTGCCGATGGTGGACGCTAAATCCGATGCGGCGCAAGGCAAGCAGGCCGCCGACCCGGCTATGCTGGGCGGCAGCGTCATGGGTAAGCGCTACGTCGACGCCGAGGCAAATGTCCAGCTGTTGTGCGTCACCGCCGGCGAGGGCACCCTGACCATCGACGGCCGCCCGATGGAAATCGAAGCCGCCAAACAGCTTCCCTCATCTGACTGAGCTCGCGGCGGTGATAACCCGTGCCGCACGCACTATGCCGCGCCGAGGCCATCGAAGCGTCACGGACTCAAACCCACAGGAGCACAGATGATTACCGTGATACCGCCGGTGCCGTCGCGAACCGATGAATACTTCTGGGCCGCGGCCCGCGAATCGCGGCTAGTCGCACGCCGATGCGCAAACTGCGGTGCACTGCAGCATCCGCCCACCCCGATGTGTCCACACTGCCAGTCGCTCGACTTCACCGTCGAGGACCTGTCCGGCCGGGGCGTCATCTACAGCTGGATCGTGTCGCGACACCCGTCGGCTCCCGAGTCGGACTCGCGCATCGTGGCCCTCATCGACCTCGAGGAGGGCATCCGGATGGTCAGCAACATCGCCGCAGAGCCAGGGACCCCGATGCGCACCGGCATGCCGGTGAAGGTGACCTTCGCACGGTTCGGCGATGTCACCTTGCCGCAGTTCATCCTCGACGAGGCGGCCGCCTAACCATGCCCGGTGCATCGAAAACACCGAAAGCGGCGATCGTCGGCGTGGGTCAGACCGAGTTCTCCAAAAACTCGGGCCGCAGCGAGCTTCAGCTGGCCGCCGAGGCGGTCAAGGCCGCCATCGACGACGCGGGCCTGACGCCGGCCGATATCGACGGGCTGGTCACCTTCACCCAGGACGACAACGACGAACTCGACCTGATGCGCAGCGTCGGGATCTCACAGACCCGGTGGGTGTCACGCACGCCGTTCGGAGGCAGCGGGTCGGCGGCCACCGTCCAGCAGGCCGCCGCGGCCGTGATCTCGGGCATGGCCGACGCCGTGGTCATCTTCCGGGCCTTCAACGAACGCTCGGGTCAGCGCTTCGGCCAGCCCGCCAAGGTGCAACTCGCGCCGCTGAACCTGTACCTGCCCTTCGGGCTGGACACCCCAGCCAAGATGTACTCGCTGTGGTTCCAGCGCTACATGGACACCTACGGGCTGAGCAACGCCGACTTCGGCCTCTACAGCGTGCAGGCCCGCAAATACGCGGCCACCAACCCGCGGGCGTGGTTCTACAAGCGCCCCATCACCCTTGACGATCACCAGAACTCGCGCTGGATCGTCGAACCCATCCTGCGGCTGCTGGACTGCTGCCAGGAAAGCGATGGGGGAGTCGCGGTGGTCGTGACCAGCGAGTCGCGCGCCCGCGACCTGGCCCACCCGGTGGTGCGGGTCGCCGCCGCCACCTACGCCAACCTGCGCGATAGCGGAATCATCTTCAACTACTTCCATCCCGATCTCGCGCGCTTCACCGAGGCCGAGGCGGTCGCCGAAACGCTCTACGCGACAGCCGCACTACAGCCCTCGGACATCGACGTGGCGATGCTCTACGAGAACTTCAGCCCGGTGGTGTTTTATCAGTTGGAAGCGTTCGGCTTCTGCGGCCACGGCGAGGCCAGGGACTTCATCGCCGACGGCAACATCGCGATCGATGGCGCGATTCCGGTCAACACCCACGGTGGGCTGCTCGGCGAGGGCTATATCCACGGGGTCAACAACATCATCGAGGCGGTTCGCCAACTGCGCGGAACCGCGGCCAACCAGGTTGACGGCGCGCGCAACGCGTTGGTCGCCTCGGGTCATTCCGGCATGATCCTTTCCACCGACTGACTCGTCGTTCGCCTGCAGATTGAGTGATATGGATAGGCAGATATGGACGTGCTGATCGATGCGGTCGACCGGCATGAGCCGATTTCGATGCGAGCCGAGATCGTGGACACGGCCGCAGGCCTGCCAATCGTCGAGTACCTGCACGCTAGCGCCGTATCCTGGCAGCAGGCTCCAACCGTATTGGGCTTCAGCGGCGGCGGCATGTCCGGCGCGATGCTGGCGCTGCTCGCCGAACATCTTGCCGCACACCATATCCGCCTTGTCGCCTTCGACATGCCGGGCCACACCCCTGAGGGCATGCTGGGGCCCGACACGCCGGCGCGGGCGCTGGTCTCGCGCGCGACCGGTGCGGTCCGCCATGAAGTCGGTCGCATGATGATCTTCCGCTGGCAGCCGCGTTCGACGAGCATTCAGCTGCTGTCGCATTCGGCCGGGATCGTCGACATCGCCCGCCTCATCGGCGAATTCGGCCGCGGCATCGACCGGTTCGTGATCACCGGTGCCTCGATCCCCGGGCTCGCGGCGATGGCGCATGCGACGAGGGCCTCGGCCGCCGCGAACTCGCTGACCCGGATGGGGCTGACGAGTCTGTTCCACACTCGATGTTTCCCGGCAACTGCCGCCGTCATGATTTACGGCACGCCCGCCAAGCGCGTGCTCAGTGACGCGGTGCTGGCCCGGTATGACGGTCCCGAGCATGTCGGCGTGCCGCTACGCCTGCTGCGGGCTCGCTCGGTGCTGCGCGAAGACTGGCGCGGCCGCCGTGTGCTACTGATCGGCTCAGCCGGTGATGCTATCGTCTCGGCGGCCAGGATTAAGCAGGCCCACTTGCGGTTTCGCGCTCGCGGCGCCGAAGTGCAATCCGCGATCCTGCCGGTCGACCTGCCACACGCCTTCCTGAGCTTCACCGATGGCGCTGCAGCAGTCGCCGATCTCGTCGCCGCGGGGTCAACGTCGTTCTAGTGTGACGGCTGCCCCAGCGCGGTGAGCACGATGCCTTCCAGCTCGCCCCGCACGACCTTGCCGCTGGCGTTGGCGGGCAATTCGTCAAGAAACACCACCCGGTCGGGGGTGCGCGACCCGCGCAACTGGACGCGGACGAAGTCGCGCAACGACTCCGGGTCGGGGCTGGCCTCGCCGTCGGGAACGACTGCGGCGACGATGATCTGGCCCCAGCTGGGATTCTCGATCCCGATCACCGCGCATCGGCGCACATCGGGATGCTCCACCAGGACGTCCTCGATCTCGGCGGGTGCGATGTTCTCCCCGCCGCGGATGATGGTGTCATCGGCGCGCCCACCGATGAACAGGTACCCGTCGGCGTCGAGGCTGGCCACGTCGCGGGTGGCAAACCAGCCATCGGCATCGAGTACCGAGCCGATCTCGCCATAACGGCCAGATACTTGCGGACCGCGCACCCACAGCTCGCCGGTGTGGTCGGGCGGCAATACCGCGCCGTGCTCATCGCGGATCTGCAGTTCGATTCCCGACACCGCGCGCCCAACCGAGCCCAGTCGGCGCGCGACCGCGGCATCGCTGGCAACGTCGGCGTCGCGGTGATCCTCCGGGGTCAAAACCGCAACGGTGGAACTGGTTTCGGTCAGACCGTAGGCGTTGACGAACCCCGTATCGGGCAATAGCTTCAGCGCCCGGCGCACGAGCGGCAGCGGCACCCGCGAGCCCCCGTAAGCAAGTGTGCGCAGGCTCGGCAACAGTTCCGGTCGCGCCTCGAGCGCCTCGATGATGCGGTCGAGCATCGTGGGAACCACGGTGGCGTTGGTGATGTTCTGATCGTGGACAAGCCGGATCCAGTCGTCGGCGTCGAAGCGGGGCAGATACACCATCCTGCGGCCGGCGTAAAGGTTGCTCAGCACCGCGGAGACGCCGGCGATGTGATACGGCGGCACACAGATCAGCGCGGCGTCATCAGCAGCCGAGGAGGCGAACTCCACCGTCTGCGTGATGTAGCCGGTGAGGTTGGCGTGGGTGAGCTCGACAGCTTTGGGTCGCGATGTGGTGCCCGAGGTGAACAACACCACCGCGACCTGGTCGGGGTCGGCGACGGTGCGGACCGGGTCGACGGTCAGCGCGTCGCGCAGGAACACCTGCGAGCTGACCACACCGAGGCCTGCCCGACCGACGGCGTCCAGATACGGCGCGTCGGCGACGACAAGGGGTCGAGGCAGCCGATCGATGAGTTCCCGCAGCCCGGCCGCCGACAGCCGGTAGTTCAGCGGCGTCACTGGCACGCCGGCGCGCGCAGCGGAGAACATCAGCACCGGCAGCATCGCCGCGCCGGCGCCGACGTAGGCGACGTGCTGTGCGCCGAGCTTGGTGATCACCCCGGCACCGCCGTCGGCGAGATCGCTGAGCCCGCCTGCGGTCAGCTCCTTACCGTCCCACGAGATGGCCGCGCGATCCGGGTCTGCGGAGACCGCCATCTCCAACAACAGCGAAATGCTCAATGCCGGCCTCTCGAAAGTAGCGCTGATATATACATTATATTGTCTGGGTCGGGGACCGGGCGCGGGGCCGCAGCGCCCCGGAAAGGAGGCGCGGACTGCGCCATGACTGCCACCGAATCTGCAGAACGGGCGCTCTTCGCCGCCACCGCAGCGGACTTCCTCGACAAAGAGGCCTCGCTGCGCACAGTGCGTGAGCTGCACGCCGCTGATCAATCCTTCGAGCCTGGGTGGTGGCGCCGTGCAACAGAACTGGGCTGGACGTCTCTGCTGGTCAGTGACGACCTCGGCGGGGGCAGTGTGTCCGGAAACGGGGTAGCTGACCTGGCTCTGATCGCCGAGCTGGCCGGGCGAACGGTGGCACCGGGACCATTGCACCCCGTCAACATCGTGCTGGCCGGACTCGTCGACGCAGACAACCGTGCCGACCACGCGGCGCACATCGGCGCGTTGATGGCAGGCGAAGCCGTCGCCTCGTGGGCGGTCTACGAACCCGATCGGCCCTTCGAGCCGCTGGCGCCCACCCTCACCGCGACCGCCACCAGCACGGGCTATCGCCTCAGCGGAGTCAAGGACCGCGTCGAAGCCGCCGCCGAGAGCGACCTCCTTCTGGTCGTCGCGCGACTGGCAGGCGAGGTGCACCAAATTGTCGTGCAGACCCACGCCGACGGCGTCCGAATCGAACCGACCCCGAGCATCGACATGGTGAAGCGTTATGCGCGAGTCTCTTTCAACGATGTGGACGTGTCGGTCGGCGCAACCGTCGGTCATCCCGGGCAGACACCGGCGCTCATCGACCGCCAGATCCAGATCGCCCTGATCATGCAATGCGCCGAACTGGTGGGGATGTTGGACACGATGCTGGCCACCACGATCGCCTGGGCGCTCGACCGGCACAGCTTCGGTCGACCGCTGGCGTCCTACCAGGCGCTCAAACACCGCTTCGCCGACCTGAAAACCCGCTTCGAGGCGTGCCGGGCCACCACCGCCCACGCGGTCAGTGAGGTCGCTGCGCGCTCACCTAACGCCGATCTGGCCGCCAGCATCGCGAAATCCTTTGTCGGCGAATGGGCCAGCGTGATGCTGCAGGACTTCATCCAGTTGCACGGCGGTATCGGGCTGACGTGGGAGCACGACCTGCATCTGTTCCTCCGGCGCGCCGCACTGTATCGCGCGATGTACGGCGATCCGGACCACCACAACCGGCGCATCTTCGCCCGACTGACCGAATCGGAAGTGGCCCAATGACGGAAACCGCGGTGAGCACCGCCCAAGAGTCCGTCGACGAGTTTCGCCGGCGGGCGCGCACGTGGCTGGCCGAAAACATGCCGCGCATCGACCGTGACCATCCGCCGGCGATGCGGCTGGATCAGGACGCGTCCTGGCAGCGGGCTCGAGAGTTGCAAAAGCGGTTGTACGAAGGCGGTTTCGCCGGCATCTGCTTCCCGCGGGAGTACGGCGGTCTGGGCCTGACGATCGAGTACCAGAAGGCCTTCAACGCCGAAAGCGCCGGCTACGAGATGCCGCTGATCCTCAACATCCCCAGCTTCACCATCTGCTGTGCCACGCTGCTCGACGTCGGCAGCGAAGCCCAGAAGAGCCAACACATCTCGGCCGCGTTGCGCGGCGAGGAAGTGCTGTGTCAGCTGTTGTCCGAACCCAGCGGCGGATCCGACCTGGCCGGCGTCACCACCCGCGGTAAACGCCGAGGTGACTCATGGGCGATCAACGGCGCAAAGACCTGGAGCACCAGCGCTTTTGCCGCCGATTACGGTTTGTGCCTGGTCCGAACCGACTGGAATGTGCCCAAACACGAGGGCCTGACGATGTTCCTGCTGCCGATCGACCATCCCGGTGTCACGCTGCGGCGCATCGCGATGATCAACGGCTCCGCTGAGTTCTGCGAAGAGTTCTTCGACGAGGTCGAACTGCCCGACGACGCCGTCGTCGGGGGAGTGGGCAAAGGCTGGCAGGTGGCATCGCGTCAGATGTTCCATGAACGCCGCTCGATGGGGCGGTCCTCGGAGTTCTCCAGCGGCGTGGAAAGCGATGACGCCGAGGCAGCGCCGATCGACTACTTGGACTTGGCGCGGCGCACCGGTCAAATGAATGATGTTCGGGTCGCAGCGATGTCCGGGCGTGCGCTGGCGCATCGCGCAGTGGCCGAACATCTCGCCGATCACGTCTACCAAGGCGTGCTGGACGGCAGCATGCCGGACGCGGCCGGGTCGATCATCCGGCTGTTCTACGCCGACGCCAGTCAACTCGAGCTCGACACCGCGGCCGCGATCGCGTCGACGGCGGCCGTAGTCGGAAACGACGCGGCGCTTTTCGACGTCGGCAAGCGCTACCTGGAGCGCCAGATCGTGTCGCTGGGCGGCGGAACGACCGAAATCGCGCGCAACGTGGTCGCCGAGCGGGTCTTGGACTTCCCCCGCGAGTACGCAGCCGACCGCGGGGTGCCGTTCAGCCAGGTGCGCCGCGGCGGATCAGGGTGACCCGGCAGGCCCGTGTAGCCCCGGCGGTGGGCGCCTAGCCGGCCTTGAGCAGATTGCGTTCGCGCAGCAACTCGATCACGTGCCGGCCATGTCGCCGCATCAGCTTGATCCATTCGTCGGCAGCCTTATCGGCGTCGCGCGCAGCGATCGCCTTGACGATGCGGGCGGTGGTGCGCTTCTGATCGGCGATGGTGCCGGGAACTTCGGCGAAGAAATTGCCGGGCACGATCCCGGTCATGACTCGGCGCACCGCCGATAGCCGTGGAGAGTCGGCGATACGGAACATCTGCCGGATCAGCTGGTCGCTTTCGCGGCGGAACTCGTCGGGGTCGTCGGTGGCGCGCAGCGCATGCTGCTGGGCGATCAGCCCCTCAATCTGCTCGGGTGTCGCGTGCTCGGTCGCTCGTCTGGCGGCGAGCCCGAACAGCATGCCCAGCAGCTCGTAATGGTCTTCGATACCGTCGCTGTGGAACCCATTCACGAACGAGCCGCGGTGCGGCTTGCTGGTCAGCCAGCCTTCGCGATCCAACGCGATGAGCGCTTCGCGCACCGGGATTCGGCTGACGTTGAGCGCTTCGGCGAGCTCGTCCTGACGGATCCGCTCGCCGTGCTGTAGGTGGCCGGTGAAGATGAGCGTCCGAATGTAGTTGGCGACCTTCTCCGCGGTGCTACGCGGACTGTCGGCGGGCGGCAGTAGCGCGCGAGGGACCCGGGATTCGGATTTTGACGGAGACATGCGTTCCTACCTACTCGGCGAAAACCGCTCAAGGATCAAGTATACGATTTCGGCGCAGTCCCGCTGGTTTGCGGCGATCGTCAGTGCGTTGCCGGCCGGAACAGGAAGGTGCTGCGAGCCGTGGTCAGCAGCTGCGCGGTCTGATCACGATAGTCGGTGCGCACCACCATGACCGTCATGCCGGGCCGAGAGCCGCTGCCCGGCTTGTCCTCAACGCTTTCCACGAGCCCGTTGACGTGCAACTCATCGCCGACGCGGATCGGCCGGTGATAAGTGAACTCCTGCTCGCCGTGCAGGATCACACCCTTGCGCCCGTTGCGCAGCAAGGCGATCAGCTCCACCAGTGACGCGTCACCCGCGGCGGGCGCAGGTTGCTTGTCGGCGAAAGCGCCCCAGTAGGCCGAGGCGAAGACAAACGTCGGCGGTACGGGGATGCCGTCCAGACCCGCCGCCGCGGCGGCCCCAGCCGAGCGATACACCGGGTTGTCGTCGCCGACCGCGGTAGCGAAGATCTGCACCGGGCCGCGCTCCACCGCGACCACAGCCGGTGCCAGCCGCTTGCCGACCAGCTCCGCGCGGGAAGCCGCACTCGGCGTCGCCTCGTCGGGTTGCGGGGCCGGCGGAGTGGTCTTCAACGCGACCGAACCGCTGACGACGACCGTTTCTTGCTCGTCCACGAGCCGGCAGTCCAGCTCGATCGCGACATGGTTGTTCTCTCGCTGGATGTCGGCCACCACGATGTCGGAGGTCAGCGTGGCGCCTCGCCGGGCCTGCGCGCGGAAGCGCACCGCGAGCCGGGCCAGCGATTCGATACCGACCGCATCGGTCACGGCGGTGGCCAGACGACCAGCCGAAAACATCCCGTGGGCGAACGCGCCGTCCATGCCCGCCGCTTTCGCCGCCGCCTCATCGTGGTGCAGCGGATTAAAATCACCCGACGCGCCGGCGTAGCGCACCACGTCGGTCAGCGTCACTTCGAACTTGCGCACCGGAAGCCGCTCGCCCACGGCCAATGGTTCAGAGATGTTGAACACCGTTACCCCGTTCCTTCACGATCACCCTCGTGGCGGGCAGCCCACTGCTCGACCAGTGTCCGGCGGAGCACCTTGCCGATCTCGTTGCGCGGGAACTCGTTAACCAGCTCGACGTGCACCGGAACCTTGTATCCGGCCAGCGTGTCGCGCAGGTCGGCCAGCACCGCGGCCGGCTCAAGTGTCGCTCCGGGAATGGCGCGCACCCAGGCGACCGGAACCTCGCCAAGCCGCTCATCGGGCATACCGGCTACGCACGCCTCGGCCACATCCGGGAGCCCGCACAGCTGCTCTTCGATCTCGTGCGGCAGCACCTTGAGCCCGCCGCGGTTGATCACATCCGAGGCGCGGCCCTCCAACCACAAGAACCCCTCGGGATCGAGGTGTCCGATGTCGCCGGTGCGCAGGTACCCGTCGACGAAACGCTCGCTGACCGCCGCGTCACGGCTGGCATACGGCGAGCGGATCCAGATCTCGCCCACCTCACCAGTGGCCAGGTCCGTACGGGCGTCGTCGAGGACGCGGATGTCGATACCGTCGTGCGCCCGGCCGACCGAGCCCAACTTGTCGTCGCCGTGCTCGCGCATGTCCTTGGCTGTCCACCCGACGACCTCACCGCCCAATTCGGTCTGGCCGTAGCAGTTCATGATGCCGACGCGGAACTTCGCCTTGAACGCTCGGGCCTGGTGTGGGGTCAACGGCGCGGTGACGCTGCGCACCATCGTCAGCGGTGCCAGATCGTCGACGCGCGGGTCCTCGCTCAACATCGCCATCATCGCCGGCGCCAGCACGGTGGAGCGGATGTTGTGCCGGCGCACCAGATCGGCGAACTCGGCGGTGTCGAAGCGGTCCATCAGCACCACCGGGCTGCCGGCGCGCAACGCGAACAGCACATTCCAGATGCCGGCCCACAACGCCAGGCTGGTCGGAATCAGGTTCGGCATCGCCGGGCGGGCGGGCTTGGTGTCCGTGGCGCGTTTGGCCCGAAGGCTCGACAGCACGGTGTCGATCCCCTCGGCCACGCCGTCGTGTCGCAGCAGTACAGGTTTGGCCGTGCCAGTGGTTCCCGATGTCCGCATCACCAGCGCGGTGCCCGCCGGAGCGAACTCACCGTTCCACGGGCGTGCCGCCGCCCGGCCGACCCATTCCCATTCCGGTGTATTGAGCACCCATGCGACCGAGTCGTCGCTCTGTCGAGCCCGCTGTGCGACGACCGCGGCCGGCTCACTCGCGGCGATCTGGCCGCTGATCTCGGCTTCGGTGATTCGGCCGTTGATTGGCACGTACACCGCGCCGACCAGCCAGCACCCGAACATCACCGACAGCGCGGTTGGGCCCGACTCGACGATGTGCGCGACGGGCTGGCCCTCGCGCACACCGCACTCGTGCAGGGTGTCGGCTACCTTTTCGGCGGCTTGCTCCATCTGCGCGCGCGTCATCTGGCCGTCGAACCAATACGCGATCGCGTCGTCGGGGGCGGCTGGATGGTCGAACAGGAAAGCGGTCAAGCCTGACCGGATGTCGGTGGGCTGATCTGCTGGTGGCGGCGTTGTCATTTCTATGTCGTCATCCGTGGTTGTCTAGGCGATGACCTGGTGGGTCCGCAGTGCCGAGAGTTCGTCGGCACCCAGCCCGAGCTCGGACTGCAGCACTTCATCGGTGTGTTGGCCCAGCCAGGGCACCGGCTCGTCGGCGTCGGCGGTCATCGCCGACAGGCGCACCGGGCTGGCGGGCACCAGCACCGGCCGGTCAGGTTGGTCATCACGCTTGATCGGCACCAACATCTGACGGGCGGCCAGGTGCGGGTCCGCGGCGACCTCGTCGTCGCGCAGACATGGCCCGGCGGCGATTCCGGCTTCGGCCAGCACGTGGCAGACCTCGACTTTGGTCATGCCCGCGGCCCAGCCTTCGATTGCGGGCACGATGACGTCGTCCATGTGATCGACCCAGCCCTGGCGACTGGCCAGCCGTGGATCCTGGAGCCACTCCGGGTGGCCGATGAGGTTGGCCAAGCGCTCGAACTGGTGCTCGCGGCCGACTTGCAGCATGAACCAGCCGTCGTTGGCCTGAAAGCCGCGCAGGATCAACTGCCCGACGGAGCGCGCGCTGGCGCCCATGGACCAGAAGTTGGTGATGATGTCGGTCATCGCCACCACGCTGTCGAGCATGGCGATGTCCACGTATTGCCCCGCGCCCGTCATCTCGCGGTGCCGCAGCGCGGCGAGGATGCCGATTGTGGCGAACAGCGCGGCGCCGATGTCGCCCAGTGCGCCGGCGGGCGCCGGCTGGGGAGGGTGCCCGTCGACGCGCTTCATCTCGTACAGGCCTGACATGGCCTCGACGACCGGGGCGAACGCCGGCCAGTTGCGGTAGGGGGTGTCGACGGTGTTGCCGAATCCGGAGACCGACACGTAGATGGCGCGCGGGTTGACCTCGGCGATGTGGCTGTAGCCCAGCCCGAGCCCGGCCATGGAGCCCGGCCGGCTGTTCTCGGCCACCACGTCGAAGCCCTTGGCCAGGCGTAACACCAGGTCGCGCCCTGCCGGCGACTTCAGGTCGATGCACACGCTGCGCTTGTTGAGGTTGTTGCGCAGGAACGTGGCGCCCACCCGGCGGCCCTGCGGATCGGCGATGGCGGGCAGCGAGCCGCGGGCCTGATCACCGCCGTTGACGGATTCGACCTTGACGACGTCGGCGCCGAGGCGGGCGAGCAGCTGGGTCGCGAACGGCAGCGCCTGCATCTGCTCGATAGCCAGGATCCGCACGCCGGAAAGCGGCTTGGCTTCGGCCGGCGTTCGATACGCGCTCACACCTTCGAGTCTAGAATATCCATTATATAATGTTCAAAGCCGCCCGCAGTGTGACTGCGCCAGCCCAGACGTCCTGTCGTCCAGCAAGATTCGCGAGGAGGCCTAACCGGTGTCTGGTGCCCGCCGCGAGCCGTCCTGGCGCCCGGGACGGTCGGCCCGCAAGTGCGAACGATTCAACACACCGACGCGCTGCAGCCATCAGACCCGAGACCGATTCACGCCCGCTTTGGGCGGCGGCAACGGCCGCAACGACCGGCGGCACACTGGGGGATGCCAGCGTCTGCGAAACGGCAGGCTGGGACAGTAGTCGAGGACCTATGCCAACACAGGAGGGCCGGCGATGACCGACACGTCTCACGCGCACCTGACCGACAAGGACGGCGTCGTGACAGTGACGTTCGACCGGCCCGACAAGCACAACGCCATCAGCGACGCGATGACCGGCCTGCTCTGGAAGGCGGTGCGAGACCTGCAAACCCGCGACGACCTCGGGGCGATGGTGATCCGCGCGGTTGGCCCGTACTTCACTTCGGGCATTGACATCTCCGGTATTGACATCTCCGAGCGCACCCCTTCGCAATATCTGAGCGACTACCGCGAGCACACCGCGCTGTATGACGCTTTCGAGCAGCTCGACCGGCCGGTCATCCTCGCGGCCCAGGGCCATTGCTTCGGGGCGGGGGTGGAGATGGCGGCGTCGTGCGACTTCCGCTTTGCGGCGCCGTCGGCGACGTTCCGGCTTCCCGAGATCCACCTCGCGGTCATCCCCGGCAGCGGCGGAATCAGCCGACTCGCGCGCCTGGTGGGTCCGCAGTGGGTCAAATGGCTTGCGATGGCTGGTCAGTCGATCGACGCTGAACGGGCCCGCGAGATCGGGTTGGTTCACGAGGTGTATCCGGACGCCGACTTCCACGACCGGGTGCATGCGTTCGCCAGGCATCTAGCGGGTTTGCCGCGGCAGGCGGTCGGCATCGCCAAGCTGGCGGTGGACCTGTGTGAGAACACCGACCCGACATCCGCGCGGCAGGTGGAGCAGATCGCCAATGCCGTGCTGGCGTTCGGTGATGAGCACAAGCAACGCGTCGCCGAGTTCAACGAGCGCGGGGGGCGACGCCAGCAACGTAGCTGAACCCGGTGTGTGCCAGAAGCACGCTACGGACGCTTGGCGCGGCCACGCCTAGGCTGGCAATCACTTTGCCGTGACTGGATACTTTATAATCTATATAACTTTGGTGGGCCGGATTCACCGCCTCACGCTGCCCACGCGGATCTGGCAAAGGATTACACCTTGGATCTTGGACTTGCGGGGGCGTCAGCCGTCGTCACCGGTGGCAGCAAGGGTATGGGCTTGGCGATCGCTGAATGCATTGCTGCCGAGGGTGCCTCGGTGGCTATCATGGCTCGCGGCCATTCCGCCCTGGATGCTGCAGTCGCGCGGTTGCGCGTCGCCGGGGCCCCCGAGGTGCTCGGAATTAGCGTCGACATGTCTGATCCGGACTCCATTGCCGCCGGATTCGCGACCCTTGCCAAGAAGTGGGGCACGCTCAACGTGTTTGTGCACACGGTAGGCCCACCTCCAGGTGCGTTTGACGATCTCGACGACGTCGGCTGGCAGGCAACGATCGATCTCGGCACCATGTCGGCGGTCCGAAGCGTGCGTCTGGCCCTACCCATGCTGCGCGCCGCGTCATGGGCCCGGATCGTTACCCTGTCGGCGCACTCGATTCAACGTCAGAGTCCGGGACTCGTCGCCTACACCGCGTCGAAGGCGGCGCTGTCGAGCCTGACAAAGAACCTCGCCAAATCCTTAGCACCAGAGGGTATTCTGGTGAATTGCGTGTGCCCCGGGACGATTGTCACCGCCAGCTTCACCGAAGACCTGCGAGAAACCCTGGCTGCTGAAGGGCTTAACGCCGCCGACCCACGCGATGTGATGCATTGGGTGGAGCAACATTTTCACCATCCGTGCGATCTCGGCCGTGCCGGATCCCCTGAGGAGATCGCTTCGGTGACAACCTATCTGGCGTCTCAGCGAAACGGGTATGTCACAGGAGCGACTGTGAACGTCGACGGCGGTTCGGACTTCATCTGAGCTTGGCGCAGGCTGAACAAGGGGAGGGCATCGGCCTACAACACTCGTCAGGCCCGGAGCGTGGCAGCCGAACCTGCCTGATGCTCATGGACTATCGCTGAAGTCGCTACCCCAACTAAGGGCGGTGACGTGCGCTCGCCACACCAGCGTCGAGGCTCAACAGATCGGCCAAGGCGCGAGCGGTGTCGCGCAGACTTGTGTCGAGG
>NZ_JBAPPI010000542.1:0-7279 GCF_049280035.1 Mycobacterium sp.
TGCACGAAGGCCGCAGCGGCTGCGGCTTCGCCTGCCGGCAGCCCCGCCGCCAGCAGAGCGCCGGTCATCCCGGACAGCACGTCGCCGGACCCGGCGGTCGCCGCCCAGGACTGTCCTGCCGGGTTCAGATAGACCGGCCCGCCGGGCTCGGCGATGACGGTGACGTTGCCCTTCAGCAACACGGTGACCCCGAGCGCGTCGGCGAGCTTACGAGTGGCGCCCACCCGGTCGTCGCCGGGCGGGGCGCCGGCCAGTCGGGCGAACTCACCGGCGTGCGGCGTCAGCAGGGTCGGGGCGCGACGGCCGCTGACCATGTCGGGATGAGCCGCCAGGATGGTCAGCCCGTCGGCGTCGACCAGCACCGGCAGGTCGGTGCCTAGCGCGAACCACAGTGCGGCAGCGCCGGTCTCGTCGGTGCCCAGGCCCGGCCCGACGACCCAGGCCTGCACCCGCCCGGCCGCCACCGGGGTGGGCGACGCGATCACCTCGGGCCACTGCGCGAGCACCTCGCTGTGCGCGCTGCCGGCGTAGCGGACCATCCCGGAGGTGGCCGCCACGGCGGCGCCGGTGCACAGCACCGCGGCACCCGGATACGTCGATGAGCCGGCCATCACCCCCGTCACACCTTGGGTGTACTTGTCGTCGTGCGGTCCGGGCACCGGCCAGCGCGCAGCCACGTCGGCAGCATCGAAGCCCAACACGTCGGTCTTGGGCAGGTCCAAGCCGATGTCGATGAGGCGGACACGGCCGCAGTCACCCAGCGCGTGTGCCGGTTTCAGGCCGCCGAAGGTGACGGTCAGCGCGGCGTGTACAGCCGGACCGGTGATCGCGCCGGTCGCCACGTCGACGCCGCTGGGGATGTCAACGGCGACAACCGGAATCGCCTTGGCATCGACGGCTTCGAACACATCGGCCGCATCTGGTCGCAGCGACCCTGAGCCGGAGATGCCCACGACGCCGTCGATGACTAAATCTGTTTCTGCAGAGATCTTTTCGACGATCCGGCCGCCAGCCTTGCGGAACGCCGCCAACCCCTTCTGGTGGGTGCGTTCCGGTTTGAGCAGTATCGCGTCGGCGGCCGCGCCGCGGCGGCGCAGGAAGGTTGCCGCCCATAGTGCGTCACCACCGTTGTCGCCCGAGCCGACGACCGCGCATACCCGGCGTCCGGCAACCCCGCCGGTACGGGCGATCAGCTCGCCGATGATCGCGGTGGCCAGCCCGTACGCCGCCCGCCTCATCAGCGTGCCCTCGGGCAGGCTGGCCAACAGCGGCGCTTCGGCCTCGCGGATCGCGTCAGCCGAGTAATAGTGCCGCATCTCGCCCAGATTACGTGTCCGGGAACGCGGGTACAGTCGATTAAACAAGCTAAATATCCAGGCAGCATGACATGCAGGAGGTGCTGACATGGCACGGACCGACAACGACACCTGGGACCTCGCCACCAGCGTGGGCGCCACCGCGACCGGCGTCGCCGTCGGGCGCGCGCTGGCGAGCCGGGCGGGCAACCCACTGATCAACGATCCCTTCGCCGAGCCGCTGGTTCGTGCGGTGGGCGTCGACTTCTTCACCCGCTTGGCCACTGGCGAATTGAATCCGGCCGAGGTCGACGACAACGGCGAGTGGGGCATGCAGCGAATGCGGGACATGATGGCTGTGCGCACTCGGTTTTTCGACGACTTCTTCGTCGAGGCAACCAACGGCGGAATCCGCCAGGCGGTGATCCTGGCATCGGGGTTGGATGCCCGCGCTTACCGGTTGCCCTGGCCGGCCGGGACGACGGTCTATGAGATCGACCAGCCAGCGGTCATCGAGTTCAAGACCACTACCCTGGCCGACCTGGGCGCCGCCCCCACCGCCGACCGCCGCTCGGTGGCTATCGATCTGCGTCACGACTGGCCGGCTGCGTTGCGCGGAGCCGGTCTTGATCCCACCCAACCCACCGCGTGGAGCGCCGAGGGCTTGATGCCCTTTTTGCCGCCAGAGGCCCAGGATGCGTTGCTGGACAACATCACCATGCTGAGCGCAGCGGGTAGTCAACTGGCCACCGAGAGCATGCCGGACGCCAGCCAGGCGGTGCCGATGATGGCCGACCGGATGCGCCAAGCCACCGAACGCTGGCGTGATCACGGATTCGACCTGGAGATGACCGATTTGTGGTACGGCGGTGACCGCAACGATGTGGCCGACTATCTGGGCAGCCACGGCTGGAACGTTTCGGCCATCAGCGTTGCCGATTTGTTTGCCGCTCACGGGCTTTCGGTCCAGACAAACAACGACGAAGAAGCGGCTATGTCCGCCGGGCTCGGCTACCTGACCGCTATCCGGACTTAGGCACAACGAACAGCTGGGTCGGATTCACCGGTGGCCTGCCGCGCGTGCGGGCTATCGGATAGAACAGCAGGCCGATGAAGATCGACGAGAAGTGGCCGATCGCAGTGAAGTTCGGATCGATGATCAGCGGGACGGTAAAACGCTTCGGATCGTCCCTTGATCGAGTACGACGCTCGGCGTATCGTTTTAACGTCAATTACGCAACCGTGCGTATCGTAATTGGGGCTTACGGAAGGATTTGCCTTGAAACGCAGCCGCTACGCCGGCCAGCCTTTCACCACTTCCACCGCCGACATTGCCGCAGCGCTTGAGCAAGTCAGCATCCCAACCCTGCTGCTGTCGCTGCTGCACATCACTGGCGATCCCCGCTTCATCCGGGACTTCAAACCTGCCGGGATCTTTCTCAACGAGGTCCAGGGATTTATGTCCGAGGAGGACAAAGCGCGCGCTCGGGCGGAAGCGCTACCGGTGATCGCCGCCTACCGCGACCGTGGTTGTCCCGAGCCCGCGGCGCTGCCGCGGGAGCTGATCAAAGAAATGATGGACTGGGCGGTCTGTGAGACCGTGCCCGAAGATTATCTGGCACTGCTCGCCGAAGAGATGGATCTCGACGGCACCGATCCGCGCCGCCCGGCGCCGTTGGACCCTGATCGCGCGGCGGAAGTGCCCGTTGTCGTTATCGGATGCGGCGAATCTGGAATTCTGGCTGGAATTCGTTTGAAGCAAGCCAATATTCCATTCACCATCGTGGAGAAGAACACCGGTCCCGGTGGAACCTGGTGGGAGAACCGCTATCCGGGCGCGCGTGTCGATGTGGCAAACCATTTCTACTGCTACAGCTTTGAGCCGAGCAACGACTGGACGCACTTCTTCGCCGAACAGCCAGAGCTGCAGAAGTACTTCACCACGGTGATGGACAAACACGGTCTCGGCGACCACGTGCGCTGGCAGACCGAGGTTGTTGCCGCCGAGTGGGACGACGAGGACGGCATGTGGACGGTCACGGTGCGCGAGCCCGACGAGGGTTTTACCACGATGCATGCTCGCGCCGTCATCACCGCAGTCGGCCAGCTAAACCGGCCCCACATACCGAAATTCGAGGGTGCTGCGACCTTTCGCGGGCCGTCGTTTCATTCCGCGGAGTGGGACCACTCGGTCGATCTGACCGGTAAGCGCGTGGCGCTGATCGGGGCCGGCGCCAGCGGCTTTCAGATCGCGCCCGCCATTGCCGACGACGCCGAGCACCTCACCGTTTTTCAGCGCACCGCCCAGTGGATGTTTCCCAACCCGATGTACCACGAGTCGGTCGGCGACGGCGTGCGCTGGGCGATGGACCACCTGCCGTATTACGGGCGCTGGTACCGGTTCCTGGTACTTTGGCCCGGCTCCGACAAAGGGCTCGACGCGGCGCGGGTCGACCCGGCCTACCCCGATCAGGACTACGCGGTCAGCGAAATCAACGCCGCCGCGCGCATGATGTTCACCGACTGGATCACCAATCAGGTTGACGGAGACCAGGATCTGCTGACCAAGGTGCTCCCCGACTATCCGGTCACCGGGAAGCGGACGCTGCAGGACAACGGCACCTGGCTGCATACGCTGCGCCGCGACGACGTCGCCTTGGTGCGCAGTCCCATCCAGCGGATCACTCCCGACGGCGTCGTCACCGCCGACGGCACCGTCCACGATGTCGATGTGATCGTCTACGCCACCGGGTTTCGGCACACCGATGTGCTGTGGCCGATGGCCATCACTGGCCGGGACGGGGTCGACTTGCACCGCGTGTGGGGCCGGCGACCATACGCGTACCTGGGTATCACAGTTCCGGGGTTTCCCAACTTTTTCCTCGTGTACGGACCGGGCGCACATCTTGCCCATGGCGGCAGCCTGATCTTCAACTCCGAGCTGCAGATGCGCTACATCAACCGCTGCCTGGCGCAACTTGTCGAGGCGAACATCCACTCGATTGAATCGACCGCCGAAGCGGCCAGCGCCTGGCATCAGCGCACTCAGGCCGAAATCAAGCAGATGGTGTGGTCGCACCCAGCGGTCAAACACTCCTATTTCAAAAATGCCGACGGGGAAATCCACACCGTCAGCCCGTGGCGGCTCAACGAATACTGGGCGGCAACCCGTGAGCCCGACTGGTCGCAGTTCGTCGTGCGCAAAGTCCTGTGAAAGACAGCCCGACTCGGCTCAACCGCTGCCCTAGCGTTCACCCGGCCCGCGGCCGGGCATCGCATGGGCGATCGCTTCGTCGGCCGAAAGGGCGGCACCCTGTGCCCACGCGTTCTTAAAGTCCTTGTTTCCCATGGCTTCTCGTAAGTCGCCAACCGCCGCATCGTAATCGGCGTCGTAGATCTTGAAGCGGACCTGGCCAGTGCTATCCCGGATTGCCTGCGCTGAGCCGAGTAGCCTAGCCGCTTCACGGTAACTACCCGAGTCGGCGACCATCCCTGCTAGGCACTCGATGACATCGGGAATCGTCAGGTATGCCTTGGTTTCTGCGGCGATCGCGAGCGCATCGTGGGCGTCACGCTCGGCCTGCTCGAAGTCACCCTGTGCGATCGCCACCCGAACACGCGTGGCCAGCGCAATCATCCGATGCGCTCCCGACGTCACCGAAACGGCCTTGTCGGCCCCCCGGCGCGCTGCGCTCACATCGCCTTCTGCCAGCTCAGCCTCGGCCATCGGGTAGACGTTTCTTGTCAGAATCGTCAACAGCAGGGGCTGCCCAGACACCTCCCATCCCGCTTCGGTAGCGGCTACCGCCGCAGCAACATCGCCGGCCGCCAAGCAGGCATTCGCCAATGCCCCGAAGCCAAAGCTCTGTTGGACGCCTGCGAGGGACGCGGTGAGCTCGATGGCCACCTCCGCGGCGGCACGCGCACCGCTCGTATCACCAAGGTAGGCAAGCGTATGGCCTAGGGATACTAAGCTGCCCGCCCTTCGCACCGAGTCGTGAGCCGCCTGGGCATCGGTCGCCACGTCGGTGAGCTGTGCGGCGGCTCGCGCCAAATCTGCGCTAATCCATTGCGCCATCCCGATGCACCAACAACATAGCCGCGATTGGAAGCCGTTACCGAGCGCATCGGAGAGGTCGCGCCCTTCTTCGGCGGCCGCGCATGCGGCGACCGGGTCGCCCGCGAAGAAGGCCGAATACGCCTGCCAGCCAAGGATCTGGGCCAACCGCCACTCATCGCCGACTGAGCGGGCGAGTTCGATCGCCTCCTCAAAGAAGGGTAGGGCAACTTCGAAGTTGAAGGCGTGGACAGCGCCGCAGGCGAGCAGCGCCCGGGCAAGCAGCGCCGGGTCGTCGAGTCCGCGTGCGATCGCCAGCGCGTGTTCGGCCAGATCCACGCGAAAAAAGTTCCCCGTATAAAAGTCGAGCAATGCCTTGTCGGCCAGTGCCCCTGCACGCGCAGGCGCCGCCAACGCCGGGTCGTCGACAAGAACCACGTCAAACCAGGCCAGCCCCTCTAGCGCCCGGCCCCGCAGCCATAGCGGCAGCAGCGATGAGGCCAGCCGTAAGGCGAGCTCGCTATCGCCGTTTTCCCGACTCCACTCGAAAGCGGCACGTAAATTGTCGATCTCGCCTTCCGCGTGCTCGATCTGCTGCTGATGACTGCCGGACGCGGGGGCGTCGAATAGCGCGGTGTAATGGTCGCGGTGCCGGGTGTGCACCATGTCGGCCTCGCCGGATTCGTCGAGTTTTTCCAGCGCGTACTGACGCACCGTCTCCAACAGCCGATACCGCGTGTCGTGTCGGTTGACGTCGGCCACCACCAGCGACTTGTCCACCAGCGACGAAAGTTCGTCGCGGATCTGGTAGGGCGGCGCGTCAGCATCACCGGCGACTGCCTTCGCGGCATCCAGCTCGAATCCCCCCATAAACACCGCCAGCCGGCGAAGGACTAGACGTTCGGGCTCAGGCAACAACTCGTGCGACCAGTCCACCGAGGCGCGCAGGGTCTGCTGGCGCGGGACCGCGGTGCGGGCCCCGCCGGTCAGCAACCGGAAGCGGTCGTGCAGACCGTCGATGATTTCGTCAAGCGACAACGAGCGCATCCGCGCTGCCGCCAACTCGATCGCCAACGGCACCCCATCCAAGCGCTGACATATCTCGGCCACTACTGCCGCATTGTCCGCAATGTCGAAATCGGGCCGGGCTAAGCGGGCGCGGTCGGCGAACAACTCGATCGCGTCATCGGTCAGCGACAGCGACGGTGTCGACCACGTCACCTCACCGGCCACCCCGATCGGTTCACGGCTCGTCGCCAAAATTTTCAATCCCGGACAAGCACCCAACAGTGCAACGAGAAGCGCCGCACAGGCGTCCAGCAGATGCTCGCAGTTGTCCAACACCACCAGCATCTGGCGCTCCCCGATGAATCTCAGCAGGTTGTCCATGGTGGAGCGGCCGGTCTGATCGGGCAGTTTCAGCGTGCGCGCCAACGCGACCGCGACCAGGTCAGGATCGGTGATCGGCGCCAGATCCAGCCACCACACTTCGCCGCCGAATGCGTCAGCGAGCTGGGCGGCCAGCTCCACTGCCAGTCGGGTCTTGCCCACGCCACCGGCACCGGTGAGGGTCACCAATCGCTTGGCGGAAGCCAGCTGCCGCAGCTCGTTGATTTCACCCTGCCGTCCGACGAAAGTCGTCAACTGCACCGGAATAGGGCCACCGACATCTGTTTTGCTCGTGCGAAGCGGGGCGAGCGCCACCGGTGTCGACGCCGCGCCAGCCTCGGGAGCCGGAATGCTCGCCGGTGACTCGTGAACGGGTGTTGCGTTAGCAAGATCTCTCAACCTGGTAATGGTCCGGTCCATGCCTGCAGACAGGTTGTCGCGGCTGCTGAGCATTTCCAGGATGTCGCGCCCGCCTTGTCGCTCCTCGGGATCGACCGAACGGAGAGCAAGGTCCAGTTGGTGGACGATGGTGCGTTGT
>NZ_JBAPPI010000543.1:0-9315 GCF_049280035.1 Mycobacterium sp.
ACCTACGACGCCTCGAGTTCAGAGCGTAGGGCTCAGAGGGCCTGTGAGGTCATGCGTAATTCAGCTGCTCCGAAACCGCCGGATGCTGCGCCGCCGGTTCAAAGCGTCAGTGCGACAACCGATTTGATAGTTATTAGTCATTATCCATGAAAAAAGTCGCCGTTTTCATCTGTTAGTCGATGTCGTGTTGGGTTGTGCCTCATTGTCTTTCGACGAGGTGAGATGTTCCAAGAACCAGTCCCGGGCGGCGGCGGTCGTCACGTCTTTCCAGTCCGTGTACACGGAGTAATGGTGACCGTCGACCTCGAGCAGTGACTTCGGTTCCCCTGCTGCGGCGTAAGCGGAGCGCTGGCCGGCCAGCAGAGCCGGGTGCTCCTGTCGGCGAGGATCATCAATAGCGGCTTGGGCGAGATTTTCGGCATCAAGTAGGTGAGGTCGTCCACGACCGTCGTGGACTAGATGCAGGGGCTTAAGGGCTTGCGGGCGCGTAGGTCTCACGACTGCCCGCGCTGCCTCCGTTCCTGGCCGGTCTTCACTAGGCGGTGCCTGCGGCGCGGAGTTTAGTCGGGGAGGTCCGTGGTGCCGGTGGCTTGGTAGATGACGCGGCGGGCGATCTCGACGGCGTAGGCGCCGAAGCTTGCCGTCATCGGCGAGCTAGTGCGAGCGAGTTTGACACCAACACAATGATTCTCACTTTCTTGTCCACAGTGGACATCCAGTGGACATCGCAAATGAGAACTGGACCGCGCCGCCGACGAAAGATAACGTCCAGCGCGACCGTAAAGCCGGCCGGGCGGAGTTACCGCTGCATACCGCCGGACAGATGGGCCTTCGTCGCGCGTGTTAGGTCGTCGGCGAGGATCTCCGGCTCGCCGGCGAACAAGCCGTCCAGCGCGAGTCGGGCGACGACCGCGGGATCGCTCTTTTGATCTGCAGGCGCGAAGGCGGCCATGTCGGTGTCTATGTAGCCGACGTGCACGGCGGTGACGTGGATGCCGCAAGGCGCAAGTTCCTGCCTGATTGCGTCGGTCATCGCCCACTCGGCCGCCTTGGCTGCCGAATAGGCGCCGGAGGTCGGATCATGCAGCCAGGACAACACCGACAGCATGTTGAGGATCGCTCCCCCGCCGTTGCCTTCGACGATCGGGGCGAAGGTGCGGATGACATTCAGCGTGCCGAAGTAGTGCGTCTCCATCTCCAGCCGGACGTCCTCGAACGCCCCGGACAGCACTGACGCGCGCGTTGCGGTACCCGCATTGTTGACGAGCACGGTAACGTCGCTGGCCACGTCCGCGGCGCGGCGCACTGAGGCCGGGTCGGTGATGTCCAGTTGGATGGGTTCGACGCCGGACACGTCAATCGTTTCGGGTCGGCGCGCGGCGGCGTAGACCTTCGCTCCCCGCTCGATGAGTTGGGTTGCGAACCGCTTACCTAGTCCCCGGTTGGCGCCAGTGACCAGAGCGGTGATCTGGTCGTTGCTCATCGTCGTCTCCTTCGAGTAGTCGAGGACCGAGATGTTCTCAACACGCATTGTTTCGTAATGATCGCAGGGATGGTAGTGCTCTGCGTCCTCGCTGAAGATGCACGCTTAGTCCGAGGAGGTGTCCTGCCCGACGACCTTAAGGCCACTGTCGGGGCGACACTCGACTGCACCGTGATAACCAACGGGCAGAACGACGGCGTCAACGTCACCGTCAGCAGCGTTAACGGCGGCACGGTGAACTTCGACATCATCGAGACGGTCAGCAAGGACGACGTCGCCGGCCAGATCAGCAAACAGCTCAACCAACAATTCGGGCACGGACCCGAATTCGTCGCCCGCCCGGACAACCTGAAGGGCACCGTGGGTGCCGCGCTGCGCTGTACATTCACCGACTTCAATTGGACGCGAACTGATGGGTACTCAGCACATCCGTGACATCGGGTTTCCCGTTGCCTCTCGCCGGTGACCGGCGCAGAATGGACGCAGCTCGCCGACGTCTCACCATGGCTGTCGCTGACGGATTCAGGAGAGCCGAGACCGATGTCGCATCACTTCGACACCCCGACGGGTCGCGAAGACCCCCGTCTGAATCTCTGCGATTTTTATCTTTTCGCCGGCGACCCCGGAAAGACGACCGTGATGGCGATGACAGTCAACCCGGCGGCCACCGCGGAGACGTCTGCCCCTTTTCGCGATGAGGCTCTCTACGTGTTTCGCTTCGACACAGACAGTGACGCCCATGAGGAGGTGTCCTTCAAACTCAAGTTCGCTGAGGTGGTGCACAGCGCGGCCCCCGCGGGCGGACACGCACAGACCTTCGAGCTGCGCCTCGCCACCGGCGCCGACGCAGCTCAGGGTGGATCTGGCGAGTTGATCGCGTCGGGAACGACCGGCGTCACAGTCGCCGGTGAGAGCGGGGTGCGCGTCTTCGCCGGAGTGGTGCACGATGTGTTCGGCGCTAATGCGGGCCTCAATGACTTCAGGGATGCCTCCGCGGCCGGCGTCTACAAACCCGAGGCTTTCGCCAACCACGTCAACGTCTTCCGGGATCGGACCGTCGCCGGCATCGTCGTCGAGGCGCCCAACGAGTTGATCAGCAGCACGACCAGGGTGCAGGCCTGGGCCACGGTGTCGCTGTGCGGCCACGCGCCTGAGCAGCAAGTGGCCCGCTGGGGTCTGCCGATGTTCACCCACCTCCACCTCAACGACGACGAGTTGAGCGAGGCGTTCAACTCGACCGCCCCGTCCGGGGACAATTCGCGGTTCGTCGCGCGCACCATCGACACCGTCACCAAATACGTCACACTCGCCGGCACTTCCGCTGATCCGGCCGCCTACGCGCGCCGCGTGGCCGACCTGTTCGGATCGATGACCCTGCCCTACGAGCTGGGCACGCCCGCATCCTTCGACTACACCGGAATGAACGGGCGCGGGTTGATGGACAACGTGCTGGACAACGTGCTGTCGGTGTTGACCAACTCCCCGCTGGGCGCCGGTGTCGCGCCCGACCCAGCGCGGATCACGGCCGAATTTCCTTACTTCAGCTGTCCGTGACACCGCTGAGCTGCTCCCAGGGGACCTCATCCAGGAAGGTTTGCAGCCTCCCTCATCGAGCAATGCACCCGATGTGAAGTGCAGTCTCGCCACCAACACCCCGGTCGGGCTGGGCATCGGCAAAGAGACGGTATCCCCACGACCGTCGACGGTATTTCTCTACGTCCCACCGCTGCCACCGCGGGCATGATGGCTGACCGGTCTTGCGCCGGGCATGGCGGCGGATACACCACCCCGACATGCTGCATATGCGACACCACGGTGTACGGGCCGCCGCTCAGCACGCGCTGCTCGGCGCTGGAAGGTTCAGCGACGGTGCGGATCTCGACTAGAGCCGCTCACGGGGCCCCACGACGAAAACTCGCCATTCGACACTCTGGCGGCGCGGCTCGCGCCGTATGAGAGCGGCGGAAGGGCACATCCAGCGGCGGACATGGATATGACACTGATGCGGGCGCCTGCCCAGCTACTTGATCCTCAGTACGGGCTCCACTGACCGTCATTGTGTGGCGGACCACGCGTTAGCCCTCCAACGGGTCTTGCCGGAGGACGAACACGTGCATGCCGGGCACGGTGAAGGCCAGCATGCCGCGCTCGGGCGCGTAGACCAAGCCTTTCTTGATGAGTTGGTTGCGCGCGACTGACAGGTCACTAGCATGCGATCTCTGCATCCGAGACGCCAAGGCAGACACCGTTACGAGCAGAATCGTAAACCCGGAGAGTTGCTGCGGGCCATAGTCTTTGGCAGATCAATTTGGAACGCTGCATTGATACGGAACGAAACCGCACATCCGCAAACCGCAATCATCTGGCGGTGCCACCACCCGTTCGGCCGGCAGGCATCACAGCACGACCCCAAACTCGGGGCCACCCCTGATCGTCCCACTCTCATGTCATAAATGACATACAGATGACATCCCAAATGGGAACATGACATTTAGTTTGGGAATCAACAACGACCAGTGTTAAGGAAACGGCCCAGCTAGGCAGTTGACACATGGGCCTCGTTGTCGTATGAATAAGACATGACAGCAACTCTGTCTCACGCACCGCGCTTCGAGTTGGCGACCGCCGAAACCTGGCCTGACCCGTGGCCGATGTACCGCGCGCTCCGCGACCACGCCCCGGTGCACCACGTAGTCCCCGCCGCCAGACCCGACCATGACTATTACGTGTTGTCCCGGCACGCCGATGTCTGGGCGGCGGCCCGTGACCATGAGACGTTCTCGTCCGCGCAGGGACTGACCGTCAATTACGGCGAGCTGGAACTCATTGGGCTACAGGACAATCCACCATTTGTGATGCAGGATCCACCGGTGCACACCGAGTTCCGCAAGCTGGTTTCGCGTGGTTTCACGCCACGACAGGTGGAGGCGGTGGAGCCCAAGGTGCGCGAGTTCGTTGTCGAGCGCCTCGAGCGGATACGCGCCAATGGCGGTGGCGACATCGTCGCCGAGCTGTTCAAGCCGCTGCCGTCGATGGTCGTCGCGCATTACCTTGGTGTGCCCGAAGAAGACCGCGTCCAGTTCGACGGGTGGACTGATGCGATCGTGGCGGCCAACACCGGCGCCGGTGGCATCGGCGGCGCGCTGGAAACAGTCGGCGACGCGGTCGGGTCGATGATGGCTTACTTCAGCGAGCTGATCGAGCGGCGTCGCCACGAACCCGAGGACGACACCATCTCGCACCTGGTCGCCGCCGGCGTCGGCGCCGACGGCGACATCGCCGGCACGCTGTCGGTGCTGGCATTCACGTTCACGATGGTCACCGGCGGAAACGACACCACCACAGGAATGTTGGGCGGCTCGGTGCAACTGCTGCACCAGCGTCCCGACCAGCGGCGAGTGCTCGCCGAAAACCCGTATCTGATCCCGGATTCGGTCGACGAGTTGCTACGGCTGACGGCACCGGTGCAGGGTCTGGCCCGCACCGCCACCCGCGACGTCACCATCGGCGACATCACCGTGCCGGCTGGCCGCCGGGTATTGCTGCTCTACGGGTCGGCCAACCGCGACGAGCGCGAGTACGGACCCGACGCCGCTGAGCTCGACGTACGGCGGTGCCCGCGCAACATCCTGACGTTCAGCCACGGCGCACACCACTGTTTGGGCGCCGCTGCGGCCCGGATGCAATCGCGGGTTGCGTTGACCGAATTGCTCTCGCGCTGCCCTGATTTCGAGGTCGACGAGGCCGGCATCGTATGGGCCGGAGGAAGCTATGTACGGCGTCCGCTGTCGGTCTCATTCCGGGTCGCGTCCTGATGGCGGCCAATGACTGGCTCTCGGAGCGTCGCACCGAGGTAGCCGCCGATCGGATTCTCGACGCCGCCGAGGAGCTGTTCACCGGCCACGATCCCGGTTCGGTGGGGATGAACGAGATCGCCAAGGCCGCAGGCTGTTCCCGCGCGACCCTGTACCGCTACTTCGAAAACCGCGAAGCGTTGTGCAGCGCGTATGTCCACCGCGAGACCTATCGGCTCTCCGACGCGATCAAAGAGCAGATCAGCGGGATCGCCGACCCACGCGAACGGCTACGTGCGGGCATCGCGACAACCCTTCGCCTGGTCCGGGAAAGCCCCGCGCTGGCGTCCTGGTTTGCTACCACGCAGGCGCCGATCGGTGGTGAAGTGGCCGAGCAGTCCGACGTCATCACGGCGCTGGCCGCGGCGTTCGTCAACTCGCTCGGCGCCGACGACCCGACGGCCATCGAAAGCCGTGGCCGCTGGCTGGTCCGGGTGATTACGTCGCTGTTGATCTTCCCGGGCCGCGACGTGGCCGACGAGCAGGCGATGGTCGAGGAGTTCGTCGTCCCGATCGTGGTGCCGGTCGAGCAGACGGCTTAGCTTGGCACCCGCGTGAATCGGTGCAACAGCCATGCCAGCGGGATAGTCACCACCACCGTCGCCACAAACAGCCCAAGCATCGAACCGGTGTAAACGTGATCCCGCATCACGTAGACCATCGCGAATTCCATGGTCACCAAGTGGATCAAGAAGATCTCGTAGGAGATCTCCCCGAGCCACACCATTGGTCGGCTGGCGAGAAACCGGGAATACCAGCCCTGGTTGCCCAGCGCGAGCGGCGCCACTGCCAGCGCGGCGATCGCCGCGTAGAACACCGCTTTATACAGCGCTTGCGACAGGCCAAGCGGCGATGTCGTCGGATCCCCAGCGATCGGCGTAGAAGCGATGAAGTAGCAGATGACGGCGAGCGGCAACGCGACGAAGGCGTAACAGCGAACCCCCATCGCCTGCAGAACCGTCAGGCTCATGCCGGCGAGAAACCAGATCAGGTAAGTGGGCAGCCACAGCCGCATTCCGTTCGGCACCGAGGTCGTCAGGTGCACCAAGATCAGCCATCCCGGCGAAATCAACGCCAGCGCTGCGAGGCCGGCCAACAGCAGCCTCGGCCGCCATTGCCGTCGGCACAGGACTACCAATAGCAAGTAGGCCAGCAGCGGAAGCACCACGTAGAAGGCGGCTTCTACCGCCAGGCTCCACATCTGGGTCAAACCCTGATGCAAATACCCCTTCATGTAATTGCTGGTGTAGATCTGCGTCAACGTTAGATTGCGCAACAACCCGATCCACGTGTGGCCGAAATTGGGCCCGGCCGTTCGGAAGTGGTAGATCAGGTAGGCCAACAGCACGGTGACGACATAGGCCGGCATGATGCGCCGGACCCGGTGCCAGGCGTAGCGGCGGACCGACGGATCCGCTCCGCCGGTGGCGAGCGATTTCACCCACGGCCCGAACAACAGGAAACCGGACAGCACAAAGAAGATCGGCACACCGATCTCCATCCGGGAGCAGACCAGCCCGAAATAGCCCTGAATGTATTTGCCGGTCGTGTACGCCGCATGGGTCCCGACCACCAAAAGGGCGGCGACCGCACGGATACCGGTCAGCGACGCGACCCGGTCGGGCCCGGAGACCTGTTCGAGCCCGCCCTGGTCGGCCGTGGCGTCGGCTCGGGTCATCCGGTGTGTTCCCGCCGCTTCGCGCCGCCCTCACGGCGCTTGGGGTTATCTCGACCTCGATCCGGCTGCAGGTTGATCAATACGCCGGAAATACGAGTCCGCTCAAGCGCTTTGAGTGTTTCGCGGGATAATTTGGCGGGCAATTCCACCAGCGAGAAGTCGGGCCCGATGTTGATGTGGCCGAAATCGCTGCGGTGCAAGCCGCCTTCGTTGGCGATGGCGCCCACGATCGCGCCCGGGCCGACCTTGTGTCGCTTCCCGACGGCGATGCGATACGTGGCGAACCCCTTCTTGGGGCCCTCGCCCACTTTACGGCCCGACTTGGCGGGCCGGTCCGGACGCTCTTTGGGACGGCGGTCGGGCGGTGGTTCCGGCGACATCAGAAAGGCTTCGCCGTCGCGCGATTGCAACGCGAGTGCCGCCGCGATATCGGCCATCGGCGCGTCGTGCTCCCGCTCGTAGTCTTCGACCAGGCGGCGGAATAACTCAATGCCGGGTGAGCCGAGAGTGTCGGTGATGGAGTCAGCGAATTTTGCCACCCGCTGAGCGTTGACGTCCTCGACGCTGGGCAGTTCGGCCTCGGTGAGCTTTTGCCGTGTTGCCTTTTCTATCGCCTTGAGCAGGTGGCGTTCTCGCGGCGAGACGAACAACAGCGCCGCGCCCGACCGCCCGGCCCTGCCGGTGCGCCCGATCCGGTGCACATACGACTCGGTGTCGTGCGGGATGTCGTAATTGAGCACATGCGATATTCGCTCGACGTCCAACCCCCGGGCAGCCACATCGGTGGCAACCAGGATGTCTAGTCCTTTTGCGCCGCCCTCCTTCAGCGCAGCGATGGTCCGCTCGCGCTGGCTCTGCGGGATATCGCCGTTGATGGCCGCTGCGGAAAATCCCCGGGCGCGAAGCTTTTCGGCTACCTCTTCGGTGGCTTGCTTGGTGCGGACGAAGACGATCATCGCCTCGAACGACTCAACCTCCAGCACGCGGGTCAGCGCATCCATCTTGCGCGGACCCGCGACCTGGATATAGCGCTGCGAAATATTGTCGGCGGTCGCGGTTTTCGCCTCGACCCTGACTTCGGTCGGGTCGTGCAGATACCTGGCGGTGAGTTTGCGAATGGCCGCCGGCATGGTCGCGGAGAACAACGCGACTTGTTTGTACTCGGGCGTCTCGGACAAGATCCGTTCGACATCGTCGGCGAAGCCCATGTTGAGCATCTCGTCGGCCTCGTCGAGCACCAGGTAGTCCACCCGGGACAGATCCAAGGTGCCGCGTTCGAGGTGATCGATGACTCGGCCGGGGGTGCCGACCACCACCTGTGCACCACGTTTGAGCCCGGCCAGTTGCACCGCGTAGGACGACCCCCCGTAGATCGGTAACACGTTGATCCGCGGCAGGCGGGCACCGTAACGGCTGAACGCCTCTGCCACCTGCAGCGCCAGCTCGCGGGTCGGCGCCAGCACTAGCGCCTGAGTCGCCTTGTTGTTGGTGTCGATCTTGGACAGGATCGGGATTGCGAAAGCGGCTGTCTTGCCCGTCCCGGTCTGAGCCAGCCCGACCACGTCCGACCCGGCCATCAACGCCGGAATCGTCGCCGCCTGAATTGCCGACGGCGACTCGTAACCGACGTCGACGACGGCTTGCAAGACCGATGGATGGATCTGCAGGTCGGCAAAGCTCACGGTGGCGCTGTCCGGGGAAGCCATTTCACAAGGAAGTTTAGTGGTCGGGCGCCGCTCGGCCACGCCTGCCACGTCGACAGGCCTGGTCACGGTACGGTGCGACCTTGTGTGGAGACGACACCGTGGTGTCCGGCGGTTGACTGGGCTTGCCGCCGCCGCACTGATCGTCGCGAGCATGAGCGGCTGCGGATCTGGCGACTCGACCGTCGCCAAGACGCCGCAGGCAATGACGGCCCACCCCACCGCCGCGCCCCACACACCGGGACCACCGGCCGTGGGCGCGGGCCCAACCAGCACCAGCTCAGCAGCAGCCGATCCGTGCGCGGTCAGCCTCGGCGCGCCCGCGATCGCCAGAGCGGTGTCAGAGCTCCCCCGCGACCCCCGCAGCCAGCAGCCGTGGAACCCCGAACCGCTGGCCGGCAACTACAACGAATGCGCCCAGCTGTCAGCGGTGATCGTCAAGGCCAACACCAACGCCGCGAGCCCCAACACCAGGGCGGTGATGTTTCACCTCGGCAAGTTGATACCGCCGCAAGGTGTGCCCGACACCTACGGATTCAATGGGATCGACACCTCGCAGTGCACCGGCGACACGGTGGCGTTGGTGTACTCCGGCGG